>JBDKTH010000354.1:0-4969 GCA_039680305.1 Thermoguttaceae bacterium
GCTCGATCGCCATCAACAATTTCGGAAGCGATCTCGTCCAACACGGAGCGATCGGCAAGGTCGTGACCGTGAAATGCCCGAACTTCCCCGGGCCGCGTCCGCTCCCACCGCTACGCGCCAAGCCGACGCCTTCCGAGATGAACTGGGACCTGTGGTGCAATCAGACCGAGCTGATTCCGTTCAGTCCGGAGTTGCACCCCGGCCTCGGCCGCTGGGCTCGCTACCGGCCCTACTGCGGGTGGTTGGTCACCGGTTGGGTCCACGCCTTCGACCAGGTTCAGCGGGCCTTGGGGACGGACGATGCCGGGCCGGTGGAAGTTTGGCCGGAGGAATCGGGCCCCGACGCCCATGTGTCGCTGCGCTACGCCAGCGGGACGGTGTTGAAACTCGACATGCCGGAGAACAAAGGCCCTCGTATGGGCGGCATCTTTGTGGGCGAGAAGGGGAAGATCGAGATCAACCGCAATCGGCTGGCCAGCAACCCGCCGGAGCTGATCGAGAATGCCCCGCCGCCCGCCGACAAATCGGAGTACGCCAGCGTTTCACACGAGCATATCCGCAACTGGGTCGACTGCATGCGCACGCGGAAGAAGACGGTCGCCCCGGCGACCATCGGCCACCGCAGCACGACGGTCTGCCATCTGATCGACATTTGCCGTGAATTGGGCCGCAAGCTCGAGTGGGATCCCGTCAAGGAGGAGTTCGTCGGCGATACGGAGGCCAACGCCTTGCGCTCCCGGCCGCGCCGAAAGGGCTACGAGCTGCCCGAGGTCTGATGACGCGCTCCCGCTTATCGCAAAAGCTCTGCCAGGATGGCTTGCATCGTGGCGATCGTGAACAAGAGCCTACTCGCTCGCCCGGTTGTTCCGCTGGCTGTCCTGTTCCAGTCGTTTGATGTCGGCGGGCGACAACTCTGGCCGGTCGATCTTGATCGTCAGTCTGTTCAGCTTTGCGGTGAGCGGAAACGGCACATGGTAGTCCTTGTCGTCCACGCCCGTGAGGGTGTCGGAACCGAGGTCGAAGGATTCATCGAACTGCAGGATGATCGGGATGGTCCGCTCCATCTTCTTCGTGGCGACTTCCTTGCCGTCCACTTTGAGCACGCCGGTCCCGCCGCGTCCGATCCCGCTCGTGTTGTTGAAGGCCAGCGTGCCGAAGCCAAGACCGTCGTACTTGAAGTCGAACTCCAGCGAATGCTTGCCGGGCGAAAGCGTCTCGGGGCCTTCCCAGCGGACTCGCTCGAAATCGAACAGGTTCCAGGTCCACACCGGCTTGCCCTTGAGCAGGTAGAATCCGTAACCGGCAAAACGGCCGCCGCAGGTGACGATCATCCCCTCCGCGCCGCCTTCGGGAACGGTGATGTCGGCCGTGACCGTGTAGGAGGTATTGAGCAACGACGGGGAATCGCCCAGCGGAAGGCCCGTCATAGGCTTGGTATAAACGAACTCGCTGCGGCCGGCCGTGAGGTTCGGCCGTGGCTGCACCACGCGGGTGGCCACGGAGGCGTCCAGCGGGAGCACCTGGTACTTGCGTGCCTCCTTGAGGAACAACGCCTGCAGCTCTCTCACCTTTTCCGGATGCTGGGCCGCCACGTCGCTGGACTGCGTCCAGTCCTTCGCGAGGTCGTAGAGTTCCCAAGTGCAGTTGTTCAATGGATCCGGGTTGACCGGGCCGACGACTTCCCAGGGTGGGCGGACAACCTTGGTGGCTGCAAGCCAGCCCTCGTGATACAGGGCGTGGTCGCCAAACATCTCAAAATACTGCGTCTTGTGCCGCGAGGGGGCGTCGGCCTTGGCGGCGTCGAACGTGTAGGCGAAGCTCGTGCCCTCGATGGGGCTCTGCTGGATGCCGTCCACCACATCGGGCGGCCGGATGCCGGTGACCTCGAGAAGGGTCGGCACGACATCGATCACGTGATGGAACTGGTGGCGGATGCCGCCAGTGTCCTTGATATGACCGGGCCAGGAAATGCACATCCCCTGCCGCGTGCCGCCGAAGTGTGAGGCGATCTGCTTGGTCCACGAGAACGGCGTATCGAACGCCCAGGTCCAGGGAACGGCCATGTGGGGGTAGGTGCGGTCGGTGCCCCAGTCGTCATAGAACCGCATCGCCGCCTCGACGGGCAGGTTCGCACCGTTGAGCGAAGCAATTTCGTTGGGAGTGCCGTGCATCGTGCCTTCCGCGCTGGAGCCGTTGTCGCCGCTGATATAGATGATGAGGGTGTTATCGAGCTTGCCCATGTCCTCAACGGCCTGGATCACTCGCCCGATCTCATGGTCGGTATAGGCCAGGTAAGCCGCATAGACTTCCGCCTCACGGATGTAGAGCTTCTTCTCGTCGGCGCTGAGTTGGTCCCAGTCTTTCAGCAGGTCCTTGGGCCAGGGCGTCAGCTTCGCGTCTTGGGGGATGACACTGAGCTTCTTCTGATTGGCGAAGATCGTGTCGCGGAGCTTGTTCCAGCCTTCGTCGAACAGGTGCATCGCGTGGATCTTGTCCACCCACTCCTTCGTCGGGTGATGCGGTGCATGCGTGGCTCCCGGCACGTAATAGCAGAAGAACGGCTGGCTCGGGTCGATTTGATTGAGTTGATTGAGCCGGTCGATGGCATCGTCGGCCATCGCGGTGATGAGGTTGAACTTCGGATTGTCCCTGAAGGGATAAATCTGGGTGGTCTGGCGGAAAAGATTGGGCTGCCATTGATTCGTGTCGCCGCCGACGAACCCGTAGAAGTAGTCAAAACCCATTCCGATGGGCCACTGGTCGAATGGTCCCGCCTGGCTGGCTTGGAAGGTGGGCGTGTTGTGATTCTTGCCGAACCACGACGTGGCGTAGCCGTGGTCCTTGAGGATGCGGCCGATGGTGGCCTTGTCCCTCGGGATGATGCTGTTGTAGCCGGGGAAGCCCGTGGCCTGTTCGGAAACCACGCCGAAGCCGGTCGAGTGGTGATTGCGACCCGTGATCAGCGCCGCGCGCGTCGGCGAACAGAGCGCGGTGGAATGGAAGCAGGTGTAGCGCAGCCCGGCCTTGGCCACGCGGTCCAGCGCCGGTGTGGGGATGACCCCGCCGAACGTGCTCGGCGCGGCGAAGCCAACGTCGTCGGTCATGATGAGCAGTACGTTGGGGGCGTCTTTCGGCGACACGACGCGCGGCGGCCACCACGGCGTGGACTGGAGCGCGCTATCCTTGATTACGCCCTGGAACTTGGGGGCGGGAGGCGGGAGTTGCCGCCCGTCGATGGTCGTCGTCGCACTGGGCGCCCCAGGCACGCCGGTGACCTCTTGCGCCATGACCGGCATGGCCACCCGCATCAAGGCGGCAATTGCCGCCAATAGAGCAACACAGGTTACGCGTCGGTTCATGCGTGTTCTCCTGCAAAGGCACCGCGTGTTTGAGATTCCCCTTCCGGACCAACGTCACGGTTCACCAGAACCGAATCAGGCAATCCCGATTCTCCACGCCACACGCCGGCATCCGCCATCCGGAAATCCCTCACGCGGGCCAGGACAGCACGGGGGGCATACCGGATGGTTCGCCTCTCACTCACGCCGATAGCCGTGGGTTCTGTGGTGGGGGCGATGCGGTGTCGCCGACACGGCTTGGGCGAAGCCGACAACGGCGCCGAGGTGTTCACTTGGCCGGTGGGGCTACACCTCCCAGCCGCTCGATCTCCAAAGGCCGCATCTTGATCGAAGGGCGACCGCCTCGCAGGAAGCCTTCGATCATCCGTATGCACTCGACCTGTCTGTTGCTGACCCGTTTTCTCACAAACCTGCCTGACGAAGGCCTTGCGGATCTTTTCGTCTTCTGCGATTTGTGCCGCACACCGGCTGCCAGGACGATGGTAATGCGACGTCCGCCCGCCCCTTAGCGGCAATTTCCTGCTCTGCAGCCCAGCCGCCGCCCGGCTGCGACAACCTGTCGCGACTGACTTGCAGAACTTGGCGACAACCGCGAGAATACGATCACAAGCGTGCTCCTGAAAAAGAGAAGGAAAGGTTCCCAAAATGCAATTTACGACGGTGAGCATTGAGAAGCCGGAGGCGATCAACTTCATTCTGGGTCAGACGCACTTCATCAAGTCGGTCGAGGACCTCCACGAGGCCCTGGTGGGGGCCGTGCCGGGCATGAAGTTCGGCCTGGCGTTCTGCGAAGCCTCGGGCAAGTGCCTGGTGCGATGGTCGGGCACGGATCCCGAGATGATCGAACTGGCCAAGAAGAATGCCAGCGCCATTGGGGCCGGGCATTGCTTCCTCATCTTCTTCGCGGAAGGATTCTACCCGCTGAATGTGCTGAACACCGTGAAGATGGTCCCGGAAGTCTGCCGTATCTTCTGCGCGACCGCCAATCCCACCGAGGTAATTCTTGCCGAAAGCGATCAGGGACGAGGCATCCTGGGAGTCGTCGACGGATGCCGCCCCAAGGGGATCGAAGACGAGGCCGAGATCCAGTGGCGAAAAGGGTTCTTGCGGCAGATCGGCTACAAACTCTAGAGCACGAAAATGGGAGACGGAGACGTGGCGGTGAGTGATCATCCAATCCAGGAGGGCCTGCCGCCCGAAGATCCCCGCGTTCGTTTCGCGGCGGAACGAACCCTCTTGGCCTGGCTGCGAACCGGGCTGGCAATGATGGGATTTGGCTTCGTGGTCGCCCGGTTCGGCCTGTTCTTGCGCGAGATCGCGGCGATTGGTCATATCGTTATTCAACAACCGACCACGGGCTGGTCGGTTTGGATCGGCACGGCGCTGATCGTCCTGGGGGTCGCGGTGAGTCTCCTGGCGGCGCTGGAGTTCTTCCGGTTCGTTCAACGGTCCAAACAGGGACAATCCTACATGCCCCGCACGGCCATGCTGGCGGTCGTCGTGGCCGCAATCCTCGGCCTCTTGGGGATCGTGATGGCAGTGTATCTGATCCGGGTTAGCTTGTAGGGTTTTGACGAACACAACCTGTAGGGCGGCGCCGAGCTTGCGAG
>JBDKTH010000276.1:0-9628 GCA_039680305.1 Thermoguttaceae bacterium
GCCGATCTTGAGCGGCGTCTGCATGCACGACTGCCCCAGCCGCAGCACGCTGTAATCCTGCCGCCGAACCATGAGTTTCACCCGCGGCTCAGCCGTCACTGGCGTGCTGCCCAACAGCGCGGTGCGGACCCAGTCGTGCACTTGCCCAACATCTTCCGGGCTGGCCATCCCGGCATCGCTGGGGGCTTCGGCGGGGATCTCCGCCTTGTCAAAGGCCCAGCCCGTCTGGGGAGCCAGACAGATGCAGACCAAAAGCAGAAGTCGTTTGTCCATGGTGAGACCTCGTTTCGGCCAGGAGGGAATGCCATTCTGCACGACTGGCCTCTATCCTAGCTCAGGGGAAACGAGAATTCATCTCAGTTCCTGTCTGTCGTCTCTCGAAAAGCGACATTCATGCCCCGCCGCCCTGCATCGAACGGCGATAGGCCGCGGGCGACTGGCCTACGAGCTTGCCAAAGCAAGCGTAGAACCGGGCGGCGGAGCCAAAGCCGCTCTCGGCGGCGATGTCGTCCAGCCGGGCGTCGCCCGCCGCAAGGAGGCATTGGGCGTGGCCCACCCGATGACGCAGCAAGTACTCGTGGATCGTCATGCCGCTATACTTGCGAAACAGCCGCATGGCAGGCGCCGGCTGCATCTTGACTGCCAGGGCAATGTCCTCCACCGAGAGCGGTTCGCGAAAGTGCGTGGCAATCAACGCCGCCATTCGTTCGAACCGGCCAAGCGCGCCGGGAGAGTAGGGCAACGGTTTGCCGGGCGACGGCTCCCCGGGAGCACGGGATGCCAGGTCAATGGCCAGACGGCGAAGTCGGGCCTCGACCTCCAAGAGCACCACGCGTCGGGCTTCCTCCGCGTCCTGCCGCATCAGATCGTGCCAACTGGCGACCAACTCCGCATCCGCCACGGGACGCTCGCCCGGCGGGTCCAACAAGACTTGCCCTGCCAGGAGCGGACGCATCACGATCGGTGGCAACCGCCACTGGAGAACCCAGGGCAGCGGAACATGAATCCCCCGGGCTTGCCAACTGGGAGCCGCTACAATCGGCCCATGCGGGCGTGCCGCCCAAAAGACCGTCAAGTAGTCGGGCGGCAGCACGATACGCTCGGCGCCGAACATGGCCACAACCGAAGAGTGCTGGTTCACGGCCACTTCAATGTCGTCGTGGCAGTGCAGCCGGTGAAACGGCGCCTGGGTGTCGGAACGTGCCACAAAGCCGTCGCGCAGGTAATCCAGCCCCGGAGCGAACACCCTGGGCAGCTTGCTCCCGTGTCTCGTTGGCTTGGGGCGGCGGCTGGCAGACATGGCGAATACCCTTTGCCTGCCGCGGCCTAGCGCAGCCACCTGGCCACGTCCTTGGCCCAATACGTCAGGATAATGCTCGCGCCGGCCCGGCGGATGGCGGTGAGCGTCTCCAGGGCCACGGCCTTTTCGTCGAGCCAGCCTTGGCGGGCAGCCGCCTTGACCATGCTGTACTCGCCGGAAACGTTGTAGGCGGCCAACGGCACGCCGGGGAATTGCTGGCGGACCTGGCAGAGGATGTCCAGGTAGGGCAAGGCCGGTTTGACCATGATAATGTCGGCGCCTTCGGCTAGATCGAGCTCGACTTCGCGTAAGGCCTGGCCGGCCGACGCGGCCGGGTCCATCTGGTAGCTGCGGCGGTCGCCGAACTGCGGGGCGCTCTCGGCCGCATCGCGGAAGGGGCCATAGAAGCTGCTGGCATACTTGGCGGCGTAGCTCATGATCGGAAGGTGGCTGTAGCCGGCCGCGTCCAGCCGCTGGCGGATCGCGCCGAGCATGCCATCGATCATGCCGCTGGGCGCGACCAGGTCGGCGCCTGCCCGGGCGTGAGCCACGACCTGATGGCCGAGCATCGTGAGGGTAGCGTCGTTGTCCACGTCCGTGCGCCCGGCCGCGTCGCTCAAGGCGCCGCAGTGGCCGTGGCTGGTGTATTCACAGAAGCAGACGTCGGTGATCACCAGCAGGTCGGGGGCCGTTTTCTTGGCCACCTGGATCGCCTGCGGGATAATCCCGTGGTCGCTCATCGCGTCGCTGCCCACGGCGTCCTTGTGTTCGGGAATCCCGAACAACAGAATGCCGCCCAGCCCCAGGTCGGCCGCCTGCCGAATTTCGTCGGCCAAAAGGTCGGGCGAGACCTGATAGTGGCCCGGCATCGAGCCGATCTCCTGGCGGATGCTCTCACCCGCCCGCACGAACAACGGCAGGATCAGATTGGCCGGCGAGACATTGGTTTCACGGACCAGGCTCCGCACGGCAGGATGGGCGCGAAGCCGACGCATACGAATGGTGGGGTATCCAGGCATGGGAAGTAATGATGAATGAGGAATGAGGAATTGGGGAGATGAACGGCAAGACCGGGCACAAGTGCCGCGGCTAAACGGGGAGAGCCGCAGTTGGTCCCTAGTCCTTAGTCGTTCGTCCTTTGTCTTTTGTTTCCATTGTCTTTTTCGCACGCTGGAGGGCCTCGGAGGCCCAGGGTTTGCCGTCGTACAAGACGAGCACGGCTTGACGCATGGCTCGGGCACGTTGGGGATCGGCGGGCTCCAGCGCGTCGGCCTTGTCCAGACGGTCGAGGATCAACGCCAGGTGATCGGGGGAGGACCGCTGGAGTTGTTCCTGAAGCTGGGCGATTCGGCGACGGGCCAGTTCGATACACTGGCCGGTCGGGCCGGAGGTGTCGCTGCGATGCTCGTAGAGATCGACGAGGGCCTGGAGCCTGGCAATCCCCAGTTCGGGATTCAACCGGGCATAGTTGATCGCTTCCAGGTAGTCGCTTTCCACCGGCAACAAGGTTTCGGTGGTCACCAGTCCCTTGGCAAGACGTTCAAACCGGCGTTCGCGCTGGCTCAGGTCGATCTCGTTGATGTATTCCCGCAGTCGCTCCGCGCGGGAATCGTTCGAATACCGCAGGAGGAATTCGCGGATGTCCTTCTCCGCACTCTCGTAGGCGTCCACCGTGTGGTCGGCCGTCACGCTGGCGATCCGGTCATAAAGGGCATCGGCCGAGGGGGGACGCAGGAGATACCACGCCGTCAGCCCCATCATGACCAGGGCGGCCGCTAAAACCCAGGTGGGCAAGGAGATCATCGCCCTCGCTGGCTCTTCCTCGTCAAGCTGATCGAGTTCTTCTTCGTGAACGGTGATGAACCGGTTGGGCTTGGTTTCGATGCCGCTGTCTTTCGGAGTCACGGTCTCCGCTTCCGGCGTCGACGGCTGAAACGCCGAGGTCGGGCTGGGGTGCGGCGAGGCGTCGCCCGTGAAGGCGGGAGGCTCCTGTGCCGCGGGCGGAACGAACGTTGCGCTGACGTCGCGGGTCACGGGCAGGGCCAGGTAGTCGGCCATGGGGGCGTCGATGGTTTGCGGCATCCGCTCGATCGCCAGACGCTGCTCGTCCGTCATCATGACTTCCGTGCCCTCGCCAGGCCGCCCCAACGCGTGCAGCATCGCTTCCAGGCGGCGGGCCAGCAAGGTGGCGTTCGAGATTCGGGCGTCCGGGTCCTTGGCCAGCAACTGGCTGATGATGCTTTCCAACTCGGCCGGCACATCGGCGGCATACCGGCTGACCGGTTCCGGCGTTGCCGTACGCTGCTTGTCGAGCATTTCCGCAAGCGACTTGGCCTTGAACGGGGCACGGCCCGTCAAAAGGGCAAACAACACTCCGCCCAGGCTATACAAGTCGGCGCGTGGGCCGACCGGTCGGGCATCGGCCTGCTCGGGGGCCATGAACTCCACCGTCCCCAGCACATTCCCAGCCGCCGTGAGCTGCGAGTTGCCAAACAGCTTCGCGATGCCGAAATCGGAGAGCTTGACCTGGCCATCGGCCGCCAGCAGGAGGTTGGCCGGCTTCAGGTCGCGGTGCACCACTCCGCGATCGTGCGCATGACGCAGGGCTCGGCAAGTCTCAATCCCGATCCGGGCCACATCACGCCACGGGAACCGCCGACCATTGCGAAGCTCTTGCTCCAGGCTTTTTCCGTCGACCAGCTCCATGGCGTAGTAGAGCAGCCCGTCCTGCTCCCCGAATCCGAACAACCGCACGATGTTCGGGTGGCGGAGCATCCGGAGCGTCTCGATCTCGGCCTCGAAGCGTTGCCGGAAGTCGGGCTCGTGCGCGAGTGCGGCGGAGAGGATCTTGATGGCCGCCGCCTCGTTGGTGTCGAGGTTCACCCCTCCGTAGACCGTACCCATGCCGCCATGACCAAGCGTCCGCTGGATTCGATAGGGTCCCAGACGTTCGGGCTGCATCCGATCTTCCTTCTACTCGTGGGCGGCTGAAGCATCGGTTTCGCGTTTGACCGACAAGCGGAACCTCGGCCCTGTCCCTCCCGTCCATCGTAACCTGCGCGTTGCCAGGGAACCAGTGGCCCCATATGGCGGGGGGGCGTGGTCGCCGACCTTCTCTTGACAGACGGAGCGATGCCGCGAGAATTGCGCCCGAGCCGCGTGTGTGTTGTCGCCCCGGGGAGACTCCTGGTCATGACCGCGCCGTTGCGTCCACGATTGCGGCCGGTGGAGATCTTTCCCATCGGCCCCAAGGAAGAATCTCTGTTTGCCATTCACGACTCGGATGGGTATGGCGATACGCTGATCGTGCCCAATGAGGCGGCTCTGCTAGCGTCGCTGATGGATGGCAATCACACGTTGCCCGAACTCCGGGCGACGCTGAAGGCTCATTTGGACGTATCGGTGTCTCTGACGAGCATCAAGCGGCTGGTGACGCAACTGGACGAAGCCCACCTGCTCGAAGGGAGGTCGTTCGACCAGCACTGCTTCGATCGCGACCAGCGATACATGGACAACCCGGTCCGGCCGGCGGCGCATGCCGGCGGCGCCTATGCGGGGGAGCCGGACGAGTTGCGGGCCCAATTGGCCGCCCTCTTCACGTGCGAGAAGGGCCCTGGTCCGGTGGATCCCAAAGTCCAGCCCGACGGGCAGGCGCTTTGTGCGGTTGTCAGTCCGCACATTGATCTGCATCGCGGTGGACCGACGTTCGCCTGGGCCTACAAACAGATTGTCGAGCAGAGCAAGGCCGACCTGTTTGTGATCTTCGGCACGGCCCACAACCCGATGGACCAGTTGTTCTGTGTGACGCGCAAAGACTTTGACACGCCGCTGGGGATCGTCCCCACCCATCGGCCGTTTATCGACCGCCTTGTCGATCGGTTGGCCTCGACCGCTGCCGGATCTCAACTCGATCTGTTCGAAGACGAGTTGGCGCACCGCCAGGAGCACTCGATCGAGTTCCAGGCGATGTTTCTCCAATACATTCTCGGACGCAAACGGCCCTTCCGGATCGTTCCCGTGCTCGTCGGCTCGTTTCATCGCTTTGTCACCGACGGCTCGCAGCCGGAGGAGTCGCCCGAGGTCCGGGCGTTTGTCGAGGCGATGCGTGCCGTGGCCCAAGAGCATCCAGGCCGCGTCTGTTTCATTAGCGGGGCCGATCTGGCCCACATTGGGCAGCGATTCGGCGACCCCTGGCTGCTGGACAGGAAGCGTCTCGCACGTCAATCGGCCGACGACCACCAGTTGCTCGAAGCGGCCTGTCGCGGCGACGGGGCCGCCTTTTTCGCCCACGTGGCCGACCGGGGCGACCGGAGCCGGATCTGCGGGCTGTCGCCGACCTACGTGATGCTTCGTGTTGCAACCCCCGTCCGGGGTAAACTCCTCCAGTACGATCAGGCAGTCGAGCCCGACAGGACCTCTTGCGTCAGCTTTGTCAGCCTGGCCTTCTATCGCAAATGAGGCCCCGGTTGCCAGGAAAGGATCTGGTCGCCTACAATCAAGCTTCGGCAAGTGGCATCAGCTGTCAGCTTTCCGCAATCAGCCTTCAGCTTCTGGGTGCTGATAGCTGACCGCTAACAGCCAACCGCTCAACGCGATAACCTGCATACGATTCGAATCCTGTCGTCAAACCCGAGTTTCCTCAGTTCACTCTTGCGGAGGGACACCCGCCTTGGCTCCCATGGAAAAAGTGTACATCGTCGGTGTCGGTGAGGACGGCGTGGCCGGCTTGACCGATCGGGCGCGGAAGCTGGTCGAGGGGGCCGATCTGCTGGTCGGAGAGCCTCAGGCCCTGGCCCTCGTGTCGGATCTGGCCAAGGAACGCCTCGTGGTCGGCCCGAATCTCGACGAAGCCGTCAAACGGATTGAGTCGGCCTCGACCAAGCGGATCGTGGTCCTGGCCGTCGGCGATCCACTGTTCTATGGAGTTGCCCGATACCTGTGCGATAAGCTCGGCAAGGAACGGTTCGAGGTCGTGCCGCACGTGAGCAGCATGCAGTTGGCGTTCGCCCGGGTCAAAGAGAGCTGGGAAGAAGCCTACTTGACCAACCTGGCCACCCACGGCCTGGAAAACGTCCTGAGCCAGATCCGTGGGGCGGAAAAGGTTGGACTGTTCACCAGCGAGGCCCATCCGCCGGCAGCCGTGGCCAAAGCCCTGCTCGATCAGGGCGTCGACTACTTCACCGCCTACGTCTGCGAAAACCTGGGAGCGCCGGACGAACGGGTCACCCACGGCGAGCTGCGGGATATTGTCGGTCAGGAATTCTCGACGATGAACGTGATGATCCTGGTGCGGAAACCGCATGTGCCGGACCGGCCCAGCGAGTCGATCGGGCGCCGGTTGTTCGGCAACCCCGATGAGGCCTTCCTCCAGTCGAAGCCCAAGCGAGGCCTGTTGACGCCGTCGGAAATCCGCTGCATGGCCCTGGCCGAAATGGATCTGGGACCGGCGAGCGTGGTCTGGGACATCGGCGCCGGCAGCGGCTCGGTGGCCGTGGAGGCTGCTCAGATTGCCTCGACCGGCACGGTCTACGCGGTTGAAATGGACCCGGAAGACCATCAGTTGATCCAGGAGAACGCCAAGCGGTTCGGCGTGACCAACCTCGTGGCGATTCTCGGCCGGGCGCCCGAGGCGTGGCAGGATCTGCCCGCCCCCGACAGCGTCTTCGTCGGCGGCAGCGGCCGCGGGATCAGCCGGCTGGTCGATGCGGCCTACCAGCGGCTCAAGGCGGGCGGGCGGCTCGTGGCGACCATGGTCAGCATCGACAACGTGGCCGAGGTCCATCAGCTGTTGCGAGGCTACTGTCCGGACGTCAAGGTCTGGATGACCAACCTGGCCCGGGGCAATTACCAGCTCGATCGGGTCCGGTTCGAATCGCTCAATCCCACGTTCCTGATTGCCGTAGTCAAACCGCATGGACGAAGCACCACTTGACGTGATCGCCGTCGGGGCCCATCCCGACGACGTGGAGATCGGCTGCGGCGGAACCCTGGCCAAGCTCGTGAAGCAGGGCTACCGCGTGGGCATCATCGACCTGACCGACGGCGAGCCGACGCCTGCCTCGCCGGGCCCCGAGGTGCGCCTGGCCGAGGCCAAGCGTGCCGCCGAGACGTTGGGCGTCCAGGTGCGGGTGACTCTGGAATTGCCCAACCGCCGGCTGTTCGACACGTTCGAGGCCCGGGTGGCCCTGGCCAAGCAGTTTCGCAAGTATCGCCCCCGGCTGGTGCTCGGCCTCGGCGCCCGCACGCCGATGGCGTCGCCCGACCACTATCAGGCGATGCTGATCACCGAGGCGGCCGTGTTCTACTCGAAACTGACCAAGTGGGACGAGTTCTTCGAGACCCTGTCGACCTACACCGTCCCGATCCACCTCCACTATTTCCTCGCCTTCCGCGAGCTTTCGCCGGTCGCGTCGGGCGGGCTGGTCGTGGACACCAGCGACACGCTCGAAACGAAGATGGCGGCGATCGCCTGCTACCAGACCCAGTTCCCGCCCGAAAAGCTCCACGTGCTGGACCGGGTGCGCGTCTTCAACCAACAGCAAGGCCTGGCCGCCGGCTTCTCCGCGGGCGAAGTCGTCGCGCCCACAACGGCTCTCGGAACCCACGACTTGATGGGATTGCTGTTTGGGGCGAAGACGAAAGCGTGAGAAATCGAATCCTCGATTTCGTATCTACTCCCCGCACATCTCGGCCAACTCCCTCAGATACTCCAAGGCTTCGTCCAACTCGGGCGCCTCGGCTCCTTTAACCCGGCCGTCGCGGTCGCAGCGGGAAAGGAGCTTCAGTTCCTCGAAGTCGTCGGAGGCTTCTAGACGCCGTCGGTTGCGCATGCCCAGGGTGCCGTCCAACAGACCGTGCGCTTCCATGTGGTGCTCGATCAGCCAGGCGGTTCGCGGGGTGATGGTGCCCTCCAGGGCTTCCAGGGCCGCCGCCACGTGTTCCTGGGGATCGATCGCTTTGCCCACGTCGTGAAGCAAGGCGGCCAGGAGGAACTCTTCGTCGTAGGGCAGCTCCTGCCGGGCAAGCTCAAACACCTGAAGGCTATGGTAGAGCGCATCGCCTTCGGGATGATACTTGCGGCTCTCCTTGACCTTCTCCAACGGCAAGAGCAGCATCTCGTAGATCTGAAAGCGGTCGACTCGGCTCTCCGCCTCCAACACGGCTTGCTCCAGCGGCATGTTGGGATACTCGCGCTGGAGCAGCTGCTCAAGTTCGGCGATGCTCGCCCGCTCGATCGGTTTGCCGGTGATCGAGCTTTTGAAGACGTAATGGGCCAGGTCGGCGGCGTAGAGGGTCAGTTCGAAGGGGAAGCGGTCGGCGATGTGGACGTGGGTGAAGTTTCGCTCCTCGCCGTGCTTGCGCACCCGCTTGCGTTCGACCTCGTAGGAGATCCCTTCGGCCTCCAAGGCGGAACGGACCGCTTCCAGGCTGTCGGAGAAGATGTGGAGGTCGATATCCGAGCCCTTGCGCACGTGCCCGGTCAGCGTGCTGCCGATGAGCCGGGGCCGGAAGGCCCGGAGAATGCGCATCATGCGAAGCGCTTCGACCCGCATTTCCCGCAGGTGTTCTTCGCGGCGCTCGCCTTCGAACATCCGCGCCATGGATTGGATCTGGTCGCGGATCTCGGCGTTGCTGGGCAGATCGCTCGGTTTGAACTCGCCGCTGGCGATCCGCCGGGCGGCCTTCAGTTTGGCGCGGAAGTATTCGGATTCTTCCCGCTGATACATCAGCCGAGCCGCTTCCCAGGCGACCCGGCGACGCAACTTGTCACTCGGCATTGGCGATGCGCCGGAACAAAGCCCATCAATGCGGCGCAGGGCGTGAAGACGGATGAGTCGAGGGAAAGCCTGGGCGACCGATCGGGGCTCCGTTTCGGGCATCGCAGGCCGTGATAAGTATACCGGTTCGCGGCTCCGGACTCCAGGACCGGGACGACGAAATCCCATCGGGGCGCGGAACCACGTCGCGATCCCTCTTGCAACTATCGCAACAGGCGGTTGCAGTGTTGGCAAGCATTTTCTCGCGGCGTGCCCCCACCGCTTGAGGGAGAGAATTGTGGAAAGCCCCGCGTGGTGCGATGCATATTTTGCGGCCGGAGCAGTTTCTACAAGTAGAAGACTCATAGCTATTTACGCTCACACGTCAAGTCGTAAGTCTTCTAGTAATAAAGTGGGGGTGTGTTGCACAATTCACCCTCGTTCCCCACCACTTGCCATAACCATTCCCCGTATCAGAGCCACATGCCGATCGTCCCTTCTTCGGCGGCTTTCCCCGCAGGTTTTGAGGCGAGAAAAACGGGCGGGCGCATGAAGAAGCGAGGAACGCTCG
>JBDKTH010000461.1:0-4380 GCA_039680305.1 Thermoguttaceae bacterium
CTTGGCCCGCATCTCGTCGACGCGCTGGTCGCCGAGCGTTTCGTGCAATAGCTCCGTCTCCGTACAGCCCGGAGCGACGGCGTTGACCGTGATCCCCAGCGGCGCGGCCGTGCGGGCCAACGTGGCGGTCATCCCCAGCATGCCGCTCTTCGTGGCCGCGTAGTGCAGGTGGCCAAACAGGGCCCCTTGGTGGGCGACGACGGAACTGATGTTGACGATCCGTCCCCGTTTCTGGGACGCCATGATCCGCATCGCCGCTTGCGAGCAGAAAAAGCAACTGGTGAGATTCGTGCGGATGATCCGCTCCCAGTCGTCCGGCGTGATCTCGAAGATGTCCTTGGGCTGGGAGGTGCCGGCGTTGTTGACGAGGATATCGAGCCGCCCGAACTCCCCCATCGCGGCCTTGAACAGTTGCTCCGCCCCCTGGGCCGTGCTCACGTCGGCCTGGACCGCCACGGCGCGACGACCCTGCCGGGTGATCATCGCCACGACCTCTTCGGCCGGTCCGCGCGCCGACAGGTAGTTGACCACGACGTCGGCCCCCTTTTCCGCCAGCACCAGGGCGATCCCCCGCCCCAGGCCGCGCGAGGCCCCGGTTACGATTGCCACCTGATCCGCCAAGTCGCTCATCAGTCGTCAAGCCTCCGTTTCACAGAAGTCTGCATGGAAGTAGCGGGCACGTGCCACGAGGATGGCCCCGGCCGCCAACAGGTGTGTCAGGGAGAACGCCACAAAGGTCTCCGACAGGCCAAACACGGGCTTCAGCAGCCCCATCAGGCAGGGCGAGGCGGCCCCGAGGAGAAACCCGGCGGTGCTCATCAGCGCGTTGGCCGAGGCCCGATAGCGCGGCGGGATCACGTCGAACAGGGCCGCGTAGGAGTTGGCGTCGTAGAAGCCGCGAAACAGGCCGAAGCCGGCCAGCCCGATTGCGGCCCAGGCCGGCGTCGTGCCCAGGCCGAACAGGCAGATGCACGGCATGCTCAGGATCAGTCCGAAGCATTGCATCTCCATGCGTACGGTGCGGCGCCGCTCGGCCCAGCGGTCGGAGACGACCCCGCCGACCAACACGCCCACCAGGGCAAAGGCCTGAAAGGCGAACATCGAGGTGAACCCGGCCGCGGCCTCGGACAGCCCGAACCGCTCGCGGAGATAGGCGGGACTCCAGGTCAGATAGGCGAGGTGCATGAAGATCATGGCCGTGTAGGCCACCGTCAACAGGACGGCCGTGGGCGTGCCGAAGAACGCTCCCAGCGACGCGCGGAGGGAGACGGGACCGGCTTCGTTCTTGGCCGGAGCCTCGGACACGTCCTCCGAGTCTTTGAGCCGCACGATGAACACGATGGCCAGCAGGACCCCGGCCGAGCCGAACACGTAGAACGCCGTGCGCCAGCCAAAGGTCTGGCTCAGGTAGCCGCCCAGGATTCCGCTGAGGACGAATCCCGCGTACATCGCCGTCTGGTGAATCGACATCGCCAGAGCCCGGGTGCGGCGGTGGAATTGGGCGATCAGGGCAAAGGCCGACGGGGCATAAAAGGCCTCGCCGCCCCCGGTGGCCACGCTGCGCAGCGCGACCAGATGCGCGACCGTGCGGCTCCAACCGGTTGAGATCGTGGCCACGCTCCAGAACAAGAGGCTCCCGGTGATCGTCCACTTCTTGCTCCACCGGTCGCCGATCCAACCGGCCACGGGAAACGTCAACCCCAGGGTCCAGAAGAGGACCGAGGCGATCAGTCCCAGTTGGGCATCGGTAAGACCCAGGTCGGCCCGGATCGAAGTGAGCACGACGCCGAAGATTTGCCGATCGGCCTGGTTCAAAAAGAAGGCCAGCCACAGCAGGGCCAGCAGCTCCCAGGGATACGAGAGCCACGGCCTCCGTCGCCTGGCAGGGTGGACCGCCTGGTCGGCCGATCGTTCGGATGTGGTACAGCCCATCTTCCCTCTCTCGGGATTCAAAGCGGCGGCCTACGTCTTCTGCCTTCGGAGACGCATCTGCTCGACGAGATCGTTCTTCGATCGTTCGCAGCTTTCGCCGGCCAGGCGCACGGCCGTCTCGGCGTCGCCGCGCGAGATCGCGTCGAGTTGCTCGCGATGCCCGGCGACGACCCCGGCCATGAAGCCGGGCGAGAAGCCGTACTGGCGGCGAAGGGCATCGATCAGATCCCAGTAGCGCTCGATGACTTCCGTGGCGTCGGGATTGTCGGCCACGCGGTAAATCACGCGGTGAAACTGCTTGTTGTATTCGAGGCTCGCGGCGAACTCCCCGCGGCGTTCGGCCTGCTGGTGCGTTTAGAGGATGATCTCTAGCGCGCGGCGGTCGGCCTCCGTGAGCCGGGCGGCGGCACGACGAATCAGCATCGCATCGATCGCGCCGCGGAGGTCGTAGATGTCGACGATGAATTTCTCGTCGATCTTGCGGACGCACGCGCCGCAGTTGGGCTCAATGGTCACGAGCCCCTCGCCCTGGAGCTTTTGGAGGGCCTCGCGGATCGGCATCTGGCTGACGCCGTAGCGCTCGACCAATTGGACGATCTTCAGGCGTCCGCCCCAGGGAAAGACGCCGGCCAGAATATCCTGCCGGAGCCGCTGGCAGACCCGGGCGTAGGCCGGCCCATCGGCCGGGCCGTTGTCCTGGGCCGATCCGTTGGTCGCGCGAAGGGTAGTCGGGCGGTCGGTCGAGTGCTTAGGCACGATGGATTCCTTTTCGCTGGGAGCGGGCCGGGCAGCAGCTCGCGGCCGTCTGTCCGGGCGCCGCCAGGATTGTATACAATCCTGGCAGCCTCCTGCAAGCCGCTGAATATCACTATTATGGGCTTTTTTGGACGCTTGACACACGCGAGCCGTTTCATTATTGTATACAATCCAGGCAGCGGACGGGAACTCGCCCGCCGGCAACCAGCGGTCGGCGGTGCGTGCGATTGTGCCACTTACACCAGGGAGAGAAGCAGATGACTCGCAAAGATGATCGACACACGCCTTGGCTGGCTCTCGTTCTCGCGTCGCTTTTGGCCTGGGAGGCCATGGCGGAGGCGTCTGTTTCTGCTGTGGTGGAGGAAGGCCGGGGACGGGTGGCCATCCTCCGGGATACGCTGCCGGGGAGCGATCTGGTGACTGCCGATGCGGTTGCCGAGTCGCTGCGCCGTGAGGGATTCGACGGGGTTAGTCTCTCGGCCGACGCCGTGTGCGACCCGGCCGTTCTTTCGTCCCAACAGTATTTCCTTTACGTGATTCCCAATGCGAAGTCGTATCCGGCGGCCGGGGGCGATGCCCTGCTCCGCTATTTGCAGACCCAAGGCAACTTGATGGTCCTCGGGACGCCGCCCTTTGGCAGCCTTGCCTGGAAACATGAGGGCCGGTGGGTCGATGGAGCCTTCGTCCGCGATGCGATCGCCAAGCACCAGCCGGATCGAATCCTGTTCGATTTCGACAAGCAGGCCACGGCGACCGGCTGGACGCGGAGCAGCCGGAGCCAGAAGCCGGGGAGCGTCGAACGGGTGGCGGGCGGAGTCGCGGGCTCGGCCGGATGCCTGAAGATCACACTTGACTACCAAAGCGGCCAGCCCGACGGCTGGGGCGCGGCGATGCCCCAAGACCCGGCCGCGGCGTCGGGGCGTCTGTTGTGCTTCTGGGCGAAGGGGGACGGGCGCACGGCTCAGTTGGCCGTGCGACTCGTCGACGGCGAGGGGCCCAGTGACCGAGGCATCGCGGTCGTGCCGCTCACCAAGGACTGGACCTACCATGTGCTCCGCGCCGAGGACTTCCGCGCACTCGGCCAGGCCGAGCCCGGCAAGGCGAAGCGAATCAGTTTCGAGCTGATTGACCGGCGGCTCATGCCCCTGGTGGCCGATGGCTCGCACACCTTCTGGATCGACCAGATCGGCACGGCCGCCAATCCGTTTGCCGCGATGGGCGACACGGACCGCTCGATCATGCCGATCGAGACGCTCTCGCCGGCCTACAAGACCTATCCGCTCACGGAGATCGCCTCGTTGAAGCCCGTGGCCACGCAGGGGATCGTCGACGTTGACGGATTGACGCTGCCGGTGCCCGGCGCGGCCGTTTCGTGCTATGCGAGGCCGGAGGGGAAGGGATTCCAACGCGGGTACAAGTGGCGATGGATTCCGCTGGTCCGGGCGTGCGACAAGGAGGGCGTGGAGCGCGGCACGCCCGTCTGGATGCTGCTGCACCAGTCGCCGCTGGATGAGGGCCCGGCGTTTGTGGATGCCGTGCGATGCCTGGCCGGCGACATCCCACGCACCCCGATGCCGTCGTTGGACGGCTCGGTGCTGGCCGTCTGTGCGATTTCCGATCCGGCGGCGCTTGCCGCGATCGCCCGCACCTGGTTGCTGGGCGACCTGGCACGGCGGATTCACGACGGGCTGT
>JBDKTH010000637.1:0-9647 GCA_039680305.1 Thermoguttaceae bacterium
ACCGTCTTGGTCCAGGCCTGGGCCGTAATCGACTGGCCGTAGAACAGCACCCGGACCGTATTCCGCTTCTGGGGCGTCGATTCTTCCAGGAGCTTCATCGTCCGCTGGATACTCGCGCCGGGCCGGGTGATGGCGGCAGAATCCTCGGCCGGGGAAAACGAAGCCATCGCGGTCAGAAGAACGGCGGCGGCCAAGAACGTCACCAGGCGTTTCATCTCTCTTCTCCTAGGGGCTGAAGTCAGGTTCACAGTCCCGTGCTCTTGGGGCAACATGGCAAAAGGAGGTAGCTCCGCGCCGATACGCGTTGGCCGGTGGCCAGCGGATAGGCCTCGTCCCGATAATTGACCACCACGCGCTGACCGTTGCTATAGACGGTCTCAAAGACGCCTTCGTCGAGGGGGCGGTGGCCTTCGATGAACTCGGTTTGCAGATGCTTCAGACGCTCGATATCGTCAAAAACACGTCGCAGTCCGGCGACGGCCTGCTGGAGCCCCTCTCGATCGTCGTAGCGGTAGTCGCGGCTGCCCATCCAGTTCTTCGACTCGTCGAGCAGGAAGTGTCCATAGAAACAGGCTAACGGCAGCGAGCCGTATTCGATGCCTCGCAGGTAGCCGGTTTCGCCCGGCAGGGTGTTGATCACGCCGGTCGAAAGGTTGTACAGCAGAACTCCGTGGTAGACCGTTTCGTAGAGCGGCACGCAGGTGTCCACGTGGGGCTGTTTCAGCAATGGCATCCACTTGTCGCAGTCGAGGTACAAGAACCGATCGAGTCCTGGTGCGGCGAAATCGAGTCCGCCCTCCGACTGCGAACTGCCGAACAACGCGCGGGCATGGGCCAGCATCTCGGTGGCCGCTTCGGCGTCCTGGCGCCGGCTCTCGGGATGGCGAGCATCGTAACACGGCCGCGGGCCGATGATCGTCAGCACGTCGCTGTAGTGTCCTCCCTGAAAGCCCAGGGCGTGGATCTTCGGCCAGTCAGGCTTCGCAAACAGTTCCTTGGCCCGCGTGAGGCAGATGTTGTAGCTCTGTCCCCCGCCCCACACGCCCCCCTTCACCAGTTGGTTCTTGCTGTCCCGGCGCAAATAGGCCTCGTCCCATCGTTCGGAAATCCGGTACGCGCCGTAGCAGCAATCGTGAGCGATCATCTGGTAGCCCAGCGACTGCCCATGACGAATCGTGCCCTGCAGTTCAGCCAAGCCACCCAGTGCCGGCTCGACCGGGAAGAGTTGCGGGTAGCGTCCGTCATGACCGCCCCGGTTCCAGCCGACCAGGCAGATCTCGGCTCGCGTGATCCCCTGGCGGTGGAACTCGTCCAAGACGTCGCGCACCCGGGCGAAATCGAGGAACACGCGCACCGGCGGTTCGGTTTCCGGCGTCTGCTCGGTGATCTTGTATGGCACGGGTTTTACGCCCAACCGCAGACGCACCTCCATCGCGTGCATCGAATAGGCCAGCCCGGGCGACGCGGCCGCGCGCTCGCGCAACGGGCGAACCCCGCGACGCGCGAAGTTGTATTGCCGATAACGCTTCGCCACGCCGATCCAACTGGCTTCCGCCTCTGACAGGACGTGGTACTCGACGGTCAGGTCGTCGGCCAGACGGGTTTCTTTGGGGAGCGTTCGCAGCGTGAAGCCCGGGTCGATCGCGTATTGGTGCTGCGATCCCCAGTTGGTGCTGACGCAGAATCGGGCGTCGTACTGCCCGCTGGTCACGATCCCGGCCAGCCCGCTCGTCCCGCGAACCAGCCCGAACAACGGCATCGGACACTGGCAGATCGTCTGGTACACCGAGAGCCAGCGTTCCGCCGACCGCTTTCCGGAAAAGTGACACAGAGCGCCCGACTGCTGCGCGATCACCAGGTATCCGGCCTCGCCCTCCGCCGCTGCGCCGAAACGGGGCAGGAGCCGGAAGGTCTTAAGCCGAGCCTCGCCCGTCTCCGCCACGCCCGCCGCCGGCGTACTAATGGTCAGCACGTCCCCTTTGCCACTCAGAGTCAGCGTGACGACAAACCCCAGGTCCTTTTGCCGGCAGGTCAACCGCGATCCCTGATCGGTTGCTTCGCGGTCGATCGTCCAACCAGCGTCAGGCGTCACCGACTGCGATCGCTCCTTGCCCGCGGCATCCCAATAGGTGATGTCGGCCAGACGTTCGCCTTGCCACACCATCGCGTCGTTCGAGCGAGACACCGTAAGCTTCCCCGACGCGTCTACGTCCCACTTCAGTCCGCGATGTTCCTCGCCCCAGGCCGATGTTGACAGGGCCACAAGCAGCAGCGTCATCGCCCAACGGGGCGCCCTCGTGGCGAGCAGCGACTCGGTCCCGCGGCGTCCTGATCGGAGGGAAAAATGGCACATATGGTTCACAGAAGGCTCCACGGGGCAAAGGCTGGCAAAGGGGACAGATCTTCCAAACTAACGGAGCCAGCCGCGGGTTTCAACCGCCCAACGCCTTGCGCAGGTGCTGGAGGGCCTGTTGGTAGTCCTTCGGACCGACGTATTCCAGGATCAGCGGGGCTTTGGGCGTGCGCTGGGCGGCCAGCGTCACGTATTGTCGCTCGTCGCGATCCCCCTGGCCGGCCGGCACTCCGCGGTCGACGTGCAGCTTGCGGTCCTTGGCGTGCAGGCAGTCGATCCATGGGCCAAGCTGCGCGAACATCTCTTCCAGATCGTTCGACTCCAGCAGATTGGCCGGATCCAGCAGCGCCCGGACGCGTGGCGAGCCGATGTCCTCGAGGAACAACCGCATCCGTTTGGCCGTGGCCAGGAAGCCGCGATAGAACGGCTCAAAGAGGATCGTTGCCTTGTAGCGATCGGCCAGGTCCGCCAACTGCTTGCCGGTGTCTACCATCTGCTTCCAGGTGCTCTCCTGGAAGTGCAGCGGGACCGCCGGCTCGGGGGCGTTGGTGTGATAGTGTCCGGCCTCGGTCACGAACGCATGCACGCCCATGTTCGCGCCGATCCGCATCATCGCGTCGAAGTAGGCTAGGTTGGCCTTGCGTTCTTCCGCGTCGGGATGGATCAGGTTCGTATAGACGCCGATGCTGTGGATCGCCACGCCCGCTGACCGGTACGCCTGGCCGATCGCCTCGCAGCGGCTGGCCGTCATGTCGGAGACGTCGGACCGGCCGTTGTACTTCCAGAAGCGGCTGTCGGTCTGGTTCAAGAAGAGCTGCACGACGCGGATCCCTTCTCGTGCGAGTTCCTCGGCCAGTTGCCGGTTCGTATAGTCGGCAAATCCCAGGGTCGAGATTCCGATCGTCGGCCCGTTGGCTTGTTGGGCCTCGCATTCCACGCCGGTCGCAAGGGCCGCCATCATCGGCAGCGCCGCCGCGCCCGCCCGCATCGCTTCACGCCGCGTCATTCGCTGGAAAGGCATCTGTCGGTCTCCTCATGGTCAAACGGCTATCTCCGCCCCCACTAGCTTACGCGGGCCTCTTCAGGATATCAACGCCCCTGCCCTTCTGGATCTGTGAGCGCCATCCCGTCGAGCCGTTCCCCTGGCCGAGGGATGGCAACCGGCTTCCGGCTGCATAAGAATGACTGTCAAAGGAAGCGGGGCTGAAGAGGAAACCCTGGACATGGAACGCGACAACCGCCACACTCCCGCCCAGCGTCACCAAGCACGCTTGATTCTCCTCCTGGTCCTCACCTTCTGGACCGCCGTTTGTCCTGCGGGCCCAGGCGTGGCCCAGGCCGCCCCGCCATCGACACCCGGCCAGACCGATGCCGACGTCGTGCGGCGCAAGGAGGAGCGGCAGCGATTCCAGGCGGCCGAGCTGATCACGGCCAGACCATTCACGTTCATCTTCAATCCCGGCGATCCGCCGCGAATCGTCTGGCGCGACGTGGATGAGGTCCGGCGACTCGGCGCGGATGGACGGCTTCGCGTGCGATGGTTCGATGCGGAACTGAAGGAAGCGACCACGCCGAACCATCCGGGGCGTTGGGGGGCGACGATTGAAGGGACCGCACCCAACGGCACACCGCTGCGCCGGGCCATGACGTTCTTTTGCCGACCGCCGGGATTCCTCGTCTATTGGCAGCCCGACTTCTCGGTCCCCTTCCCGCCCATCCCCGGCCCGATTCCGCGGGAGGTCTGGCGCGAGCACCAGACGGAGATTTCCCGGACCTGCGGCGACCTCTGCCTCCGCTCGCTCAACGATAGCGAAGCCGGGGCGATCCTGATCGCCGGGCTGTCGGAAGCCAAGCCGTTGGGCCGGGCTCCGCTTCGCCTCGAGTCGGCCGCGGTTCGCAACGACGATTATCACCTGGCCATGAAACTCAACGTCCAGGGGTTGGCCGACAAGGTGCGACCGCTCAAGCCGCCGTGCAAGCGAAGCGCCGGCCGCGTGCCACAGTTGCGCACGGGAACCGCGGCCGAAGCGGGGATGCGTCCCGAGGCCAAGACCCGGATCGACGCCGTGTGCCGGAAGTGGGCCGAGGATTCCGGCGAACCGTTCGTGACGCTCGTCGCACGGCATGGGGTCATTGTCACCCATGAGGCTTTTGGCAGCGGCAAAGAAGGCCGTGCCGTGGGACTCGACTATCGCTGCGACGTGGCCTCGATCACCAAGACCGTTACCGCGATTCTCTTCAGCCGGTTTGTCGATCAGGGCCTGATCGGGCTCGACGACTCGGTGGCCACTGTGTTCCCCGACTACCCCAAGAATTCGTCCCATGTCCCCACCTTTCGCCAATGCCTCACGCACATGAGCGGGCTGAGCGGACATGGCGACTGGGGCGGCGCCGCCAATCCCCACTTCGAGAACGTTGTTCTCAACGGGATCGATCTGAATGAGCCTGGGAAGGCGTACGCCTACAGCGGCATGGGATTCGACCTGACGGCCAAAGCCATGGAAATCGTCAGCGGCACGAGTTGGCGCCGACTCTACGCCGAACAACTCTTCGGCCCCCTGGGCCTCGGCGATGTGCCCATGTCGTACGCCAGCGCCGGCGCGCAGTTCACCGCCCGGGAACTCGGCGTCTTCGCCCAGTGGCTGTTGAACCGCGGCAGTTATGGGGAGTGGGAGTTCATCGCCCCCGAGACGTTCGAGCGGCTGCTCCCCGAGCCCTTGGCTCGCCGTTACCCGGGCATGCCCGGCGAAGAGGGGATCGGGATGCACTGGATGCGACACCTGAAGCCCGGTGCGCCCGCCGGCTCCGCGCGGCCGGAGGACTCGTTGTTCAGCAACCGCCTGCTGGGCCACGGTTCGCTGACCTCCTGCATCCTTCTGGCCGATTTCGAAAAGGACCTGGTCGTCGCGCAGGTCCGCCGCCAGGCCGGCCCGCGCTTCGGCGACTGGGCCCCCCAGTTTTTTCAGGCGATCGTCGAGGGAATTGCCCCTTCGCCGTAGCGGTTGACACACCACGAAGTCCCCACCAAGATCAGATACATCGGATTCTCTGCGTGGGGGCCGGTAGCCACGGCACGAACCCGTACCGATTTACGTGGGAGTACAAGCCATGCGAATGATCCACTCGATGCGTATTACCCTGGGACTCCTGGCGGTGCTGTTGGCCGCCCGAGTCGCGGTCCGCGCCGCGGAGCAACCATCGCTCGACGAACTCTGGAAGCAGATCTACGATCGGCCGGAGCGTCTGGCAACCCTCGACCATCCGGCCATCGTCTACCTCGACATTCAGCATGCGGAGATCATTCGCGCGGGCTGGAAGAAACTCGCCGATCCGCTGAAAAAGGCCCACGCGGTCACGATGCGCGAGCGGTTCAAAACCCTTTCGGGCCTCGACTGCCTGGTCGTGCATCGCGACGAGGTCACCGGGGCCGACCTCGACCGCCTGCAGATCAAGGCCATTTTGATCAGCGGGCGCAGTACGACCGACGTCCCGCCCCGGGATGAGCCGTTCTTCGATCTCATCCGCCAGACGAAGATCCCGATCCTCGGCTTTTGTGGCGGCGGCCAGTTGATCGGCAAGGCCTATGGAACGCCGCTTGTCTCGCTCCGCCGCCTAAAGCCCGGCGAGCCCGACCCCAGTCCAACCTATCATCCGGGGACCTTCAAGGAAAAGGGCTTTTTGAAAGTGCAGACCATCCAGGCCGATCCGCTCGTCGCCGGCCTCGGCCCCGAGCCCATGTTCAAGCAGTCGCACGCCTTCCAGTTGTCCAACGTCCCCCCGGGCTTCGACCTCCTGGCCTCCTCGCCCGACTGCCGCGTCCAGGCGATCAAGCACCGCGACCGGTTGGTCTACGGCGTCCAGTTCCATCCCGAGGGCTATGACCAGTCCCATCCCGACGGACGCACGCTACTGGAGAACTTCTTCCGGCTCGCTTTGGGCAAGCGGTAGGTGGGTTTTCGTCGGGTGCGTGAAACGCACCAGCCTCGTTGCCCGCGAGTCTGACGCCTCTACGAATACTCACGCAGAGGAGTCATCGCCTGAATCGCTTGCACCACTCGACTTCTTCCGCAGCCAATACCATCCGGCGGCCGTGGTGGCGGCGAGGAGCAGCATCAGCCCACTGACCCAGGCCAGGACCGATCGAGATCCTTGTTCTCCAACTTTCACGAGTCGCTCAGCGCGGATCTCCAGGGTCTTCCAGACGATCGTTGCCCCTGTTCGATCCCCATTTCGAACCAGACGCACGAGCACCTGGCGAACGTCCGCATCGGTGAAATCAACGCTGTCCACTTGCCGCAGCGCTCCCGTTTCTCCTTCACCCGCCAGGTACTGCAGTCGATTCCCGGAGCGGATCAAGCACAACGTTCCGGATTTCGACGTGGCGTTGATCTTCCGAGCACGGTGCTGGCGTTTGGGCGTTCCGCCGCTATCGCGATTGACTGCGCTGTGGGCGACGAAGGCCTCTCCATCCTTGACCCGCTTCACCCGTGACAGCGTCGCCGCCATCGCCTCCTTGGTGTCGGTTGCCAGGTAGAGGCTCGGACCAATCCCATATCCTGCCTTGGGCGCTTCCACGTCGACGATTTCGAACGAGGCCCGGATCTCGAAGTCCCCCTGAATCCGCATTCTGGGGGAAAGCCCGACTTCGTCCGCCTTGGCATTGGAGGGAATGGCGAGTTGCACGCCCTTGGCCGTGGACTTAACCATCCGTGCCGCTCCCACTCCCATCAACTCCAACGACCGGTTGTCAAACTGCCCGTTTCGAAAATCGAAGCGGTATTCGTCGGTATAGGAATCGGCGCCCATGGCTACCGTGACGATCGAAAGGAGGGCGACGGAAAGGTGCATGCGATCTGCTCAGAACAGGATGGTTTCCAACCAGTCACTCTTGGACGCGGCCTCAGAACTCACCGACAGTATCCCCGGCGCCCATCGTCCCCACCGCCCGCCACAGGCCGCTCTCCACGCTCTCGCTGGCAAACCGCACAGCGCCGTCTCCCAGCAGGAGATTGACGCCGCCGGGATGGTGGCTGGAGGCGGGCATGATCACGCCGTCCCAGGTGAGGCCGTTCTTGCAGCCGATCTTGTTAGGCGGCAGGACGTGGTTGTAGCGGGTCCAGTTCATGTTTCCCTCAAGCCAGGTCTGGCCGCTTTCCACGTCAAACTTGTACTGCCGTGCCTCCTCGGCGGTCAGCTTCGCACATTCCGTGCGAAAAGCGTCCTCGGTCCAGACACCGCCCAAATCGTACAAGTCCGAAAGGGTGTCCTGCATCTGGCGCGACCAGCTTCCCTTCGCCCGTTCGCTGAACATGGCCGTCTGACTCAAGCCGTCCTTGACATTGCTGAACGAGGTATGGCTGTTCTGATAGAACATCCCATTGCCGGCGCGGCCTCCACAACTGCTGCCACTGCACGCCCGATAGTTGCAGTGCCCCCAGGGGTTCTCGATCCGGTCTAGGTCGGAGGGGCAGAGGAACACGGCGATCTTGGCCACCGCCGCCTTTCCGTTGATGACGAGCTTCTCCGGTGCGGCATAGACCTCAGCGACCTTGGTAGCCGCGTCGGTGTACGGGTGAAACGGCGCGACGCGGAAGTCGATTGCGTCGTAGACGTTCTTCTGCTCCAGGAACGGCAGCAGTTGAGACTGCGCCGAGTATCGACGATCCGTGAGATTTCCCAACGATGCAACGGTCGTGTCACGATCGGGACCACACCCGAAGGGCAAGACGCGATGCGACGAATGGTAGTTGTGCAGCGCAAGGCCGATCTGCTTGAGATTGTTCGTGCACGCCGTGCGTCGCGCCGCTTCCCGGGCGACTTGGACAGCAGGCAACAGCAGAGCAACGAGGACGCCGATGATCGCAATGACCACGAGCAGTTCGACGAGCGTAAAGCCGCGGCCCTCAGCTCGGACGCGATCGCGGATGAGTCTGCCCGTAATGTCCATAGGCGTCTACCCCAGACGGCCAAGTCCCCTTGGGTGCCGCGCCGGATCTCCCCGGCATGCACGGCCCACACCGTAGCGTGGATTTTAACGCGCCGGCCCGCAGAGTCAAATGTCTCCAAGCGGAAAGGCAACGCCGGTGTGCCACTGCTGGCCGGGAGGGCAAGCAGTGGCTCCCAAGATCTGCCCGAAACGAAGTCCCGGCACTGCTTGCCCTCCAGGCAAGCAGTGGCACACAGTTGACGCTCAGGGCTTCTCCGGCTTGGCAGGCGCCGGGCCGTCGCGGAAGCCGAGGTGGTTCTCGTCGGTGTAGGCGTGGTAGAGATGCGGCCGGCGCAGCAGGAAGGTAATCTCGCGGAAATCGCCGCCGTCCCACATGCGATAGCCGTCCTCCGGCGGAAGGGTCGCATCGAGGATCTCCAGGTCGCCGTCGTTCCAGGCCAGGATGTCGCCCTTGCGATCGATGATGCAGGAGCCCTGCGCGCCGTTGCGGGCCACGGCCAGGCAGACCTGGTTGTCGAGGGCCCGGGTCCGCATGATCGCCTTCCAGCGGTCCTCCTGGTAGATCGGCGGCCCGGGCGACCAGCGGTCGGCGCGCAGATCGCCCATGATCGGGAAGCAGATGAAATCCGCCCCCTGAAGGGCCAGCATCCGGGCCGACTCGCACACCGTCGTATCCATGCAGATCAGGCACCCGATCCGGCCGATGCGCGTGTCGAAGACCGGGAACGAATTGCCCGGCGAAGTGCCGGAAAAGCCTTCGCCGGTGGCCAGGTGCACCTTGCGGTACACGCCGACCACCTTCCCCGGCGGCCCAATGAGCGCCGCGCTGTTGTAGACCGCCTCCCCCGCCCGCTCGCGCAGGCCCAGCACAATATACACCTGGTGCTCGCGGGCCAGTTCCTCAAACGGCCGGGTGGCCGGGCCCGGCACGGTCACCGCTCCCTCGACGAGCGCCTTGCCGCCAATGATCACCTCGGGCGTGACGATCAGGTCCGGCTTGCGCTGGCAGGCAACCGCGACAAGACTCGCCCAGCGATCCACGCTCTGGGCCACGTCGCGAGGCAGTTCGGAGCCCTTGGAGAACGATTGGATCTTGATCCGCTCGGACGTCTGCCGCGTCTCGCTGACCACGCAAATCTTGATCGGTTTCCGCGGCACGGCAACGGTCTCTTCGATCTGGGGAGCGGCCCATTGGGATTCGCCGTGCTCCGACCAGCGATAAATGTAGCGGATCGTCATCGAGGTCGCCGTCGCAGGGGCTGCTACGGCGGTTTCGAACTCCATCACGCCGGGCGCGACCGCCTTCGGCAAGAGGTAATTCCACGGCGTGACTCCCGACCGCGAGGC
>JBDKTH010000600.1:0-7258 GCA_039680305.1 Thermoguttaceae bacterium
GCCTGTCCCACGGCCGTGCCCAGATCCAAGCTAAAGGATTCAGCGCCGGACGAGTCGGCTAGGCTCAGCTCCAGACGGCCAGCCGGGATTTTGGTGGCATAGGGGAAGGCGTTGTAGGGCTTGTCGAAGAGTTCCGAGATCCGGGCCTGGTTCTTCTCGGCGACCAGTTTGCGGATCGTGGCGTAGTTCCAGGCTTTGTCGAGCAACGGCTCCGGGGTTCGCAAATCCCAGAGGTCGCCCCGGTCGAGCGAGAGTCGCAACTTCGCGCCGTTACCCCAAAGCAAGCCACCCATCAAGCCATTGCCCAGCGGAATCGCCTCGTCCCAACGATCAATCGGGGCCGTCAACTCGAGCCTGGGCAGGGCTTGGGGCGAAGCGGCGACCGCCTGACCACCGGCGGCCAGGCCGCATGAGAGGCTTGCCAGAGCGCCGAAACAGCGAAGCAGACGCGAAAGGAAGACTCTCATCATCGTCTTCTCCGGGCATACAGTGGTACACGTGGTATTGTTGCGTCACGGGCGGATGAGGAACTCCGAGCCGGGCCGACATGGCCCGGCCCGGAGTTCGTTGCTCCACCCGAATGACGATCACGGCGCATCAACCGCCGTCGGCCCGTTAGTCGAGTTCCGGCGGGACGTTGCCGTAGTTCCAGGGTTGGGAGAAAGGCGGAGCGTTAGGACGCGAAGGGGCTTCGCCGGGCTTCATCTTGCCGGCGAGTTCCAGGGCCTTCTGGACCATCTTGGTGCCGGCGGTCGGCTCTAGATTGCTGTAGCCGGTGAGCCGCGTCTCGTAACCGCCGCCACGGGGACCCAAGGCTTCTTCGGTCGGCACGTAACCAACGCAGTCGTTGGCCAGTTCTACGGGGAAGGTGAAGGCGAACGGGCTTTTCGCCTTGATGTCCAGGCCCAATTGGCAGAAGAACTCCGCCGGATTGGTCAGAAACACGGCTGGACCAACCTGGATCGCCTGAATCTCAACGTCCTTCGTCGGTTCCTTGGCCAGAATGGCGTCCAGGAGCAGGATTTCCTTGGCAAACGTCCATTCCGTGGCGCCGACCTTCTTGGGATCCTGCTGGACCATCTCCAGGCACTTCTGGACTCGTTCCGGCTTGGGAACGCGACGCTTCAGGAGCAGATTGCCGACGCTGTAGTCGATGGGCGTCAGCGTTCCGCGCGGCATGTTCACCAGGACCTTCACCGCCTCGGCGCCAACGCGTCCACCGACGAGGCGAGACCAATCTTCCGGGCCGGGGTTGACGTGCGGGTCGAGATTGTCGACCTGCGTCACATCGCCGCAGGCCCCCTGGAGGAAGACGACCACGGCGTCGGGCCCGAGGGCGCCGCGAATGGCCTGCTCCATGTAGTAGATCCAGTTGGCCGAGATTCCGCCGGGATTGCAGGTGGCGTGGCAGGCGAAGTTGACCACGCAGCCGAGGAGTTTTCCTTCCTTATTCCAGACGCCGATCACGCCCACTTCTGGATCCGTCGGCCCAGCCGGCTCAACGATGTCGGGATTTCCTTTGCCTGGGTGCGTATAGCTCAGACCATTTTTCATGCGGAAACGGCGGTTGAAGGCCACCTTGTCTTCGATGCCCTTGCCGATGCCGCACGATGCCTCCACCCGCGAACTGTCGGCCTGGCAGACTGCCTCAATAATCGCCTTTTCAACACGTTCCACGTAGACGGGATTGGCACAGGACGACTTTTCGTAGGCCAACGTCTGGACCAGGGGCGAGGCATGGTCGAACTGCCCCGGCACGATCATGCCCAAGGGGCCGGACGAATGGGAATGAGAAGCACCGACGAGGATCGCCTCTGGGGCAATGCCGCATTTCTCGTGGATCGCTTTCCTCGCCTTCACGACCGACGACCGCATGACGAACAGCGCGTCGAGTCCGACGAGAGCCACGCGTTTCTGGCCATCGTCGAAGACCACGGCCCGGACCTTGCATGGATCATGGAGCTTCTGATGAAAGGCCTTGCCGTAGCCCCCCGGCTGTTCCATTCCAATATCCGGGGTAATGTCGCGTTCGGCGAAGCCGACCTTCAGCGGTGACGCGGCTTGTGTCGCGGAGACACAGAGTGCCATCAGGCAAAGGCCTGAGAGCGCAAGACCCGAAAGACGGCGAAGCAGTCCAACCATGTTGTCATCTCCTTGGCTCGGAATCCGACACGTGACATATCCGTGGATACCACCGGACCTTGTCCCCACTCGCTTCTCGGGGCTGTGGAGGGTCGTGGGCGGATACCCGCATGGTAGTAGAAGCCAGCGGCCAATGCAATCCCCGAGGGGCTTCAGAGATGCTCCTCGATTGTCCCGCGTCGCCGTAGGGTGTGGGCGATCAACCAGCAGAGAGTGGCCCAGACGAGACCGGCCGACCAACCGGCCAGCACGTCGGTCGGATAATGGACGCCCAAGTAGACTCGGGAAAAGCCGACCAGGACGGTCAGCGCCAAGGCCACCGTGAGAAAATAGAACTTGAGTCCCCGTTGCGTCACGAAGTGGCACAGCAGTGCACCCAAGGTCAGGTAGACGACCGCCGACATCATCGAATGCCCGCTGGGGAAACTGCTGGTGTGGAACTCCGCCAGATGCGGCACCACCGCCGGCCTGGGGCGGGCAAAGAAGGCCTTGAGCAACCCTCCCAAGGTGAGACCACTCACGGTGGCCGTGAGAACGAGTCCCATTGCGGCAAGCTTCCGGTCGAGCAACAGGAATCCGGTTACCGCCAGGGTTACCAATACCAGGACGGCAACGCCTCCCAAGGCCGTGATGTCGCGAGCAATCTCCTGCATCCACGTTGGGCCCACGGGCACGGTCGGGTCGTCGACCCTACGCAGCGACTGCAAGACCCACTGATCGAAGGCTTGGGTCTGGCCCGCTCGGACTTGAACCGCTAGCTCAATGAACCCCCACGTTCCGGAGGCGACAATCAGCACGCCAAGCAAGACGGTCAACTCATGCTTGCCAAGCCAGTCAAGGAGCGTAGATCGAGGGCGTGCCATAGCTCAAAGAGACTCGGTCTATCAGCTGTGGGAGGGAAGTAAAACACCGTTTGGGATTATACCGATCGTGGAGCATGCCAGCCAAGAAGGCGTGGTTTGGGCACTTTCGCGATGGTCGTTTGTTGATCAGGCCGATGGTCCGGTTTGACGCACGACATGAATGACCGGTTGCTGTCCGTGTTCTGGCAACGGCATCGCGGGTGTTTGGATAAATGTTCTAGTAGTATAGTGGGGGTGTTTGCTCGCCTATTTTCCCCCTGGGAGGAACTCAATTTGCAGCGGTTGCCCGAGGAAAGCGAGGGGAGTATCCGGATTATGCTCAAACAGATTGACTGCCATGGCCAGATTGAGCTTGGCAGAGTCCACAAGGTCAATGAGGACCAGTTTCTCATCGCGGACCTGAATAAATCGTTGCGAGTGCACCAAACCAGCCTCGGGTTCGACGAGCAGACGCGGCTGTTTGGAGGATCCCAAGGGAAACTACTGTTGGTGGCCGAGGGCTTTGGTGGGCACGCGGGCGGGGAAGGGGCTAGCGCCGTCACGGTGGATAGCATCGTTCACTATATCCTCAACAACATGCGTTGGTGTTTCCGCGTCGATGAGGCGGCTGAAGAGGAACTGCTGACGGATTTGGTGTCCGCGCTGAAATACTGTCAGGCGTCCATGCGGGCCGAAGTCGGCACTTCCCCTCGCGACCTCGGCGCGACGATTACCCTGGCGTACGTGATCTGGCCGCAACTGTATGTGGTCCACGTCGGCGACAGTCGCTGCTACTTGTACCGCGATGGCCAACTGCGGCGGCTTACTCGGGATCATGGCGTTACTCGTGACCATGCCGCGACGCCGCCGGGAGTCAATGGTGATCTTGTGGACACTCAGGTCGCCGAGGGCTCACGTTGGGGGCGTGCGTTATGGCGCTGCGCCAATGGCCGGACCGCGGAGTTGAGGCCGGACGGCTACAAAGTGGATCTCTTGTTGGGCGATACGCTGCTCTTGTGCACCGACGGGCTCAGTCGGTACCTGCCCAACGCTGCGATTGCGCAACTCCTGCAGCACGACGGAGGATCGCGGGAAATCAGTCAGTGCCTCGTCGATGCGGCGAAGGCGGCCGGCGGCAATAACGATATCACCGTGGTCATCGCGAGATTCCAGGACATCGCAGTGGAACATCTCCATCGCGAGGAGACGGAAGGCGCGTTGCGACACGCGATCTAGCGCCCGGCGTGCGACCGAATGTCCTTGTTGGGTTGCGGATCTTCGTGGTGCGGCGAGAAATAGAGGTCGATATAGTAGTCGAGCCTCGGCTTTCCGACGACGTTCTGGCACCGCACCAGGTGAAAGCCGCGGTGTTCGAGCATCTTACGCACCATCGCCGGCGCGGCACCTTCTTCCAGAGTCACCTTGAGATATCCCTGATTCCAGCAGTACTGATGCACCCGGTCGACCAGCTTAGTCAACGCAGCGGTGTGCTGCCAGTCGGGATGGATGCGGAAGGTATTGATGCGGGCGACATGCTGCCCTTCGTGCAAGATACTCACCACGCCCACAACCCGATTGTCGATGGTCACGGCCCAGACGCAATCCTGCGGATGCGCGGACCGGTTCGCTTGGGATGGGCGGGCATCGGTCCGACGGCAGACCCGATCCGTAACAGCCGCCGTGCGGCTGCCGCTGGATGGGAGGAATTCGTCACCGGCGTACATCGACTCGCCGATTTCCGTATCGTACCCTTCCTGAAAGGGCTCTGGGTGGTGCTCGATGATGCCGATGTTTCCGCTGGTATCCAGATCATCCATGGTTGGCTTTCCAAATCCGTTTTTGCCGTCACATGACCTCCATGTGAGCAGGGATCATTAGACAGACTAAGAGGCTTTTGTGGATCGGGGGCCTCCTGATCCAATGATCCGGCATTGCCTCAGGGTCCGAGAGGGCGTTTCCGGGAGGGGGACCGAGGAGAACGCCAACGAAAAGAAAAGAGAAGTGGGGCGAGCGTCCGTCAACGGATCAGATGCGTGACGGGACGTCCTCACTCGCCACTCGCCCGCGACGGCCAGAGGAATCGTCTCGCCGACGATTGGCGCAGAGAGATCCCTACCATCTGTGAATGCGATTCTCGCCGACCTTCGTGTCGAGGGAAGGCTGCTAGCGATTCTCCAGCACCCACTGGACGGCACGGCGGCTCAATTCCGTGCTGTTACTGAGGTTGAGCTTCGTCTTGATTTTTTCGCGATGGGTCTCGATGGTTTTGGGGCTCAAATGCAGCCGTCCGGCGATCTTTTTCGTGGTCAACCCTTGGCCGATCAGTTCAAAAACCTCTAGCTCGCGATTGGACAAGGAGCCGATCGGATCCTGGTCCAGAGTCTCTCCGCCGACGACACTCTGCAGGAGCCGGTTGGCCATCCTCGAACTGAGGTAGACCTGGCCATTGATGACCTCGCGGATGGCATCGATGACCTTTTCGGTCGGTTCCTGCTTGTTAAGGTAGCCCATGGCCCCTGCGCGGAGCGCCCGCTCGGCGAAGAGCGATTCGTCGTGCATCGAGGAGACGAGGGTTTTGATCCGGTCGTCGCGTTCCTTGATCTGCTGGATCAATTCGATCCCGTTGCCAGACTGCAACGAGATGTCGACGACCACAACGTCGGGATGTTTGATCTCGACCTGTCGCAAGGCATCGGGCGCGTCGCAAGCTTCCCCACACACCTCCAAATCGGGTTCGTCGTTGATCAGTTCAGCCAGACCTCGCCGAACGACCGGGTGATCGTCCACGATCAAAACTCGTGCGATCTGAGTACTCAAGGTCATCCTACTCCTGAATTGATATGCCTTATCCGTGCGATTGCTGCGCTCCAGCCCTCCTTAGTGCAGCGCATTATTTATACCACAGCCGTTCGATAAATAAAGAGTCTGCCGGGGAGAAGTTTGCTGGGGCCGCCGAGGCCACCCCGACAAACGCCGCCTGCGATGTGGAGGGCGGGAGATGGGGTGTTGGCATGAAGCGTGGCGGATTGCGGGGGCTTGCTACTGGACAATCGAGCCGGGCCCTCTAGAATGGCGATAGATGTGGAGGGGAATCTAGTTTCTGGGTTTGCCGAAGGGGTAGGGAAAAACCCTATGGCTCTGCCTGCGTGTGCCCCGACTTGCGCCCCGTGTTTCGTCCGATTGCACGGGGGGATGGCCTGCCATACAGTTCATGTGGCATTGCCGCGCCGGATGTATTGCAGGCCGTTTGAGTAACGGCAGGAAACGCCGCAAGGAGGGCTGAGCATGTTGGTGTTGTCTCGGAAGGTCAACGAGGAAATCGTGATTGCGGACAATATCCGCATTAAGTTGGTCAAGATCGCCGGTGGTCGGGCTCGCCTGGCGATTTCGGCCCCACGGGAGATCGGCGTGCGAAGGGCAGAACTCCCGCAGCACACGACCGAGCCGAAGCCGGCCACGTCGGGCGCAACCCCGTAGGCCGTGCCAACAAGCCACTGATCGAAGGAGCGATGTAGCCGGCGCCAGACTGCTGGTCTGCCAGAGTCTGTACGGCACCATCTTCGCGTCTATCCCGCTTCATCCCATGGCGCCTGGCATCCGTTGGTCGCGTTATAGCGTCGCCAAGCATGCAAGGGGCGGCGGGCCGCCATTGCTTCCTCGATCCCCGCGCCAATCGCGTTGCCCTGTTGGGGCGTTGGCTTTTGGCCGCGGCAGCCGATGGGCGATGGGGCCATGCAAGCCGTGACCGAGGCGAGCAACACTGGCGAGCAAACCGCGTGGCAGGAAGTCCGATGAATCTCCCGAATAACGACGATCCGATTGCCTTGGCCAAGACCATGGCCCCGCTTCCTCCCAGGCTAGGCCAGGACGCGACAGAACGACCGAACCGTCGAAACATCGACTTCGTGGCCAATATCAGCCACGAGCTGCGCACGCCGATGAATGCAGTCATTGGCATGGTGGAAGTGGCCCTCAAGGAAGATATCTCTCGCACGGTGCGTCACTACCTTGAGACGGCCAAGGAGTCGGCGGATGTCCTGCTGCGACTGCTGAACGATATCCTCGATTTCTCGAAGATGGACGCCGGAGGGTTCGTTTTGGAGTGCGAACCGCTGAGCCTTCGCACCCTGCTGGATGACACGACGATGGCCTTTTCCGGCCAAGCCTATCAAAAAGGCCTGGAACTGGCCTGTCACATTCCGGCCGATGTGCCGGACGGCCTCGTGGGAGACCCGCAGCGGCTGCGGCAGGTGCTGGCCAATCTCGTGGGAAAT
>JBDKTH010000314.1:0-1996 GCA_039680305.1 Thermoguttaceae bacterium
TTGAAATTGGGCCAGCCGTTGTGCTAGGCTCATCTCCTGGCCGCCGAAAAGGCGAGCCGATTTGATCTTTGACAATTGACGCTTTCGCGACCAATTCCCCTCGCGCTCGGCCTACGGCCGTCCAGCCCGACCCTAGCGTCGCTTGGTGGCCGCGCGCATGGCTCTTGCTCCTTGCAGAGCGAGGACCACGGACTTCCGGTTCATGAAAACCATGCGAGGGGAGGTAAGCATAGGTGGCACATACCAAGCCGAACTACGTAGCGACCCATGAATTATGCAACACATCCCCACTTTCGGGTTAGTCCCCTTACATCTTTTCGCCTAAATGCAACGCTCGAAATAACAGGTACTTACGAATTTGCGCCGCGTCGCAAAATTTGCATCGCACCACGTGAGGCTTTCCACAATTCTCTCCCTTAACCTGGGGGCGATCCGCGGAGTGCCGGCCGGCTGCCGAGGCGGTTTGCAGGATCATTCCCCCAACCAGACGAAACTGGCCCACACGATCGTCTTTGGGCCCAATACCGTTCCATCGGTTGACGCAAGTCTTTGTTTAGCCCGGTCGCTTGCGACCGGAGGAAGGCAGGCCCCGTCCAAGACCGGAACGGCGGCAATGAGCCCCTGGCGATTTGCTTGGACGCGTCGCGAGCTTGAGTGCCAGACAACCTGGGCGAACAGCGGCGAGTTTATCGCCTACATACCAAGATTGCTGAGGATTTCGCCCAACTCTTTTTCGAGAACAACGGGGGGGATTCCGACAAGCCAAGGCCGCAGCGATATCGCTGCAAGTTGTTTACCTGCTTGCCCTTCTGCCATCGACGCAAACATCCAAAGAGCCCCGCAACCGCTCAAAGAAGTCGGGCCGGAGATATTGCATACCGTCAGTGATTTGCTTACCCTAGGAGTAGTAGGGATGCGTGACTCTTCTGTCCAATCGGGTTGTACTGAATTTTCGTCACACAGCATGGCGATGTAGCACGTAGGGAGTGAATTTGACGGCCGACGTGCACGATCTCTTTGCACGGTGCGACTGCCCAGAAGCAAGGAAGCGCTGATGGCGAACCGAGGCTTGTGCCGGCGTCATCTTTTTCCACAACTCCATGAGAACCTGTTTCAAAACCGGTCTCAAGCCGGCAAAACAGATGGCTGCGCCCGGTTTTGAAACAGGTTTTGGGTTTGTCGGGCTACCGCCGGCGATTGGGCGCCATCCATCCTATTCGATTACCGTTCGTACCCAGAGCGACCTATGAAACCGCGATTTTTTGCCCGCAACAGCCTGGTGATCCTGATGATCATCGCCTTCTTGATGCCATTCATGTTTGTTGGCACCAAGCGGGCGCTGCGGAGCAATAAGAACGATGTGAAATCCTGGTTGCCGGCGGCCTACGAAGAGACGCAGACCTACAAGTGGTACCGCGAACACTTTGAGAACGAAACCTTCGTGCTGGCCAGTTGGGACGGCTGCACGCTGGACGCCCCAGCCCTGGAGTTGATGGCCAAGAAGCTGTGCCCGCCGCCCCCCGATCCGGAGAGCGGCCGTCCGATCGAGGAGCCGCTCTTCTTCCAGACGGCCCTGACCGGGGCCCGCGTCCTCAAGTTGCTTGAGGAACAAGGCCTGTCGCCCGAGTCGGCCCTGAATCGGCTGAAAGGCTGCCTGATCGGCCCCGATGGGAAACAAACCTGCCTGGTCCTGACCGTGGTCCCCAACGGGGAAGAGAAGTGGGAAGCGCTCAAGGCTCAGGGTAAGGCTCCCGCCGCCAAGAAATACCTCCACGCACTGGTCGAGAAGCTGTACCAGGTCGCCGAAGAGGAATGCGCGATCCCGGCCGAACAGCTTCACCTGGGTGGCCCGCCGATCGACAACGTGGCGATCGACACGGAAGGCGAGAAAACGCTCTTGCGTCTGGCCGGCGTTTCCGCGGCCGTCGCCTTGTTCATGTCCTGGTGGTGTCTGCGGAGTTGGCCGCTGACGGGGATGGTCTTTACGACCGCGTTG
>JBDKTH010001178.1:0-4540 GCA_039680305.1 Thermoguttaceae bacterium
GGCCGCTTCGACGCCGGCAAAGAGCCCTTTGGGGAGGCTGAAGCCCAGCACCAGCAGCTTCAACGGTTTCGTGCCCAACAGCGCCAGGGCCTGGTTCAGATCGCGGACTTCCCGGCTCAGGCCAAACAGCGAGCTGTTGACCACGCGGAGCAATTTGATCGTCAAGGCCGGGTCGTTCTCGATGCACTCTTTGAGCGCATGCGCGTCGACCGTCGGGTTTTGGGTCAACTCCAAGACCTTCATCGCTACCGTTGGCAGGCTATAGAGCTGGCCAGCCCTGGCTACCAAGCGGTCGATGGTGCTTGCTGCGTCCTTTGTCATGGCTTTATCGAACAGCCCGGCGTGTTCGCGGCTTCTTCCTTGTGTCGATGACATAGCCGCATTGGAAACCTAGCACATAAACGGGGATGGGGTTGGGGGAGGACGATGGGGATGGTGGGACCTGATGGGTTTTGGCGGACAGGATCGGTAATCAAGGTAGGGCGGTGCCGAGCTTGCGAGGCCCGCCAGATCCGGGGTGGTGCTTTCGATGGTCAAAACCATGGCGATTCCCCTCACCCTAGCCCTCTCCCGGAGGGAGAGGGAATCGTTGCCGTGGCATTTTGAGATAGTCTCTTCCCCCCGCTACTCCTTCACCACGAACCGGTGGTTCAGAATGCGCGGGCCGCCAATCTCCTCGGCGCGCAGCCAGAGGGTTTTGCCGAGCAAGGAGCGGCCGTCAGTGAGGTGGTAGGTTTTGCGGTCTTCGCCGCGGCCGAGCCCGGCGATCTGCGTGGTCTGCCGGCGTCGCTCGGGCGAGTACAAGTGGCAGCGGAAATTGACCGTCTGGTCGGTCGTGTTGATGAACCGCTGCTCGACGTCCAGGCTGCCTTGCTCGTCGAGCTGCGTGCTGACCTCGATCTTCACGTCGCCCAGGCCGATCTCGATCGTGCGATAGACGCAGAAGCGGACGGGCGGGTCGGTGTGGAGGGCGTATTCGACGCGGACCTTCTGGGGACCGTAGACGGTGTCGTCGGCCAACGTGATCGTGAACGGCTGCTCCAGGGATTTCCCGCTTTCCAACTGGAAGGGAACCGTCTGGGGCTCGACGCGCCACCCCTGCGGCGTCAGCAGCCGGAAGCTGCCCGAGACGGGATGGTCCAGCGGGTTTTTCATCCGCAGGGCCTCGTCGTGGCGCACGCCGAGGATGCTCGGCAACTGGAGCTTGGTGAACGACACCTCCTGGCGCCAGCGGACCACGGACGGGTTGAGGCCGAAGACGAACGTCGGCACGGGCCCGACCTCGAGCACCTGCCCCTCATCGTCCTTGGCCTGCGTCACACGTCGCCCCCAGGGATCGAGCTGTTGGACGTTCTGGCCCAGGTAGAGCACTTCGCGTTGCGGCTTGTCGTTCCAGACGATCATCACCGCATCCTTGGGGCGGATGAAGACCTGGTTCGGGCTGTCGTTGGGCAGCGTCACGCTCTTCACGAAACTGGTGCCACCCAAGGCCAACGCGGCAGTGCGCCACGGCAGGAAGAGCTCCCCGGGAGTCCCATCCGGGTTCATCAGGCCGTTCTCCTCGTGGAACGGATCGGCCACGAAGACGCATTCCGCGCCGTGGATCTTGGCGGTCATCATCTGGCGCACGAGATCGTCGACCCGGGCGTCCAAGGTGAGCTGCCCGCGGGGCAAGGGATCGAGGACCACCCATCGCCGCAACGGCGTCTTCTGCGTGCCGTCGAGCATCTCACCGAGTTTGTCCGGCTTCAGCGGCGGCTGCGCCGAAAGGGAGACAAACCGCCAAGGCGACTTGCCCTCCGGGCCCTGCGGGAGGGTCTGCGACCATCGCCAGCCAAAGCCGACGTTGACGTCGTTGCCCAGGCGGTCCAACTCCTTCTTGACCCGGAGGATCTTCTCGGCCAGGTTCGGCGTGTCGACAAAGCTCGTCTCCCGATCGTCGCCCAATTGCCACCAGCGGACCTGGACCGCCAGCCGGGCCAGCGTCAGTTCCACGGTGGGATACCAGACCTTGGGCTCTTGGAAAAAGACCTCGGCCACGGACAAGGGCCGCCGCCGTTCGGCCGGCTGGCGCAGCGCGTCGGGCGGGATCAAGAGACCGGCCATCTCGATCCCCTGACTGCCCAGGCTCTCGATAAACGGAATGAGCTTCGCGATCTTGGCCGGGAAGGAAGCCTCATCGTACCAGACCGGGTACTTGACCCACCCGATGCCCGCCTGGCTGATCAACTCGGTCAGGATCGGCAGCGGCAACGCCGCGTCGCCGTTGGGGAGCGTCCAACCGAACTGGCTTCCTTCGCTCGGACGCTGCGGGGTGAGCACGACCAGGGCCAGGGACGGCCGGTGGTAGGGCGACTGGCGCCCGGGCATCGTGGCGTAGATCCGGTAGAACCCTGGCCCGGGGATCGGCGGTTGCCAGTGCGCGGTGCCGACCAACGGAGGCGACTCTTCGGATGGCGACGCCGCCTTCGACACGGAGGGGGCCCCGATCTCCGCGACGCCGACCTCCAGCCGTTGCTCCTGGGTGGCGAGGATCGTGCCGTGCACATCCTCCAAGAAGCATTTGACCGCGACGTCGTGGCCGGTGAACCCGGAGGCGTGGCAGGTGAGGGGGACTTCCTTGGCGGTGAACAGCTGCAACTCACTGCCGGTGGTCAGCGCGATCCGCGGGAGACGTCCGAGCCAGAGATCGTCGAAGCGGGCCGAGCCCTTGAGATCCGCTCGCGCGCCGGGCTCCAGATGCAGCCCGATCAGGACGAACCGCGCGCGGTCGCCCTTGGCGGCCACCGGGCCCAGCCGCAGTTTCTGCCAGCCCAGGGTGTCGCGGACCTTGACCGACGGATGGTGGTCCAACTCCTCCTGGTCGGCGTCGAGAAAGGTCAACGACAGCCAGGCCCGATCATGCTCCAGGCCTTGCGTGCGCACGAGTCCTTCGAGAACATACTCATACAGGGAACTGATCGGGATCGGCGGACTGTAGGCGACGGCCCCGGCCCCATCCAGTTCGATCCGCAGGCAGTGCTTGCCGGCCGGCGTGGCTTCCGCGATCATCTCGATGGGGATATAGCGGGGATATCTGGGACCCCGGCGGCGGGTCCAGTTGTCCGGCCAGTTGTCGTAGTTCTGGTCCCACTTCTCGCTAAAGGCGCAGTGAAAGACCTCGCTCGCCTCGGGATAGCGGCCCTCCATGGGCGCAGTCGGACTGGCTGCTACAATCAACAGTGATAGCCAAAAGCTCATATACTGCCCTGCCGGTAAGGATCCGTATCAGTTCAACTATCGTCTAACCCCGCGGTTTGCTCGACGGGAAGACCGGCAATCGTTACGACCCGAAGGAGATGGCTGTGGCCAAATTGAAGCTTGGTGTGGAATTAGCCAGTTTTCGCCTGTCGATTCGCGAGGCCCTGCCCGCGGCGGCCGAGGTCGGGGCCGAGGCCGTGGAGATCGACGCCCGAGGCGAGATCACCCCCCAAATCTCCCGGACCGGCATCCGCCAATTACGCAAGCTGCTGGACGACCTGCGCTTGAGCGTCTCGGCGGTCAGCTTTCGCACCCGGGGCGGGTATGCCACCTTGGACGGGCTGGATCAACGGGTGGCCGCCACCAAAGCGGCCATGGACCTGGCCTTCCAGTTGGGAGCCCCCGTCGTGGTCAACCACCTCGGCCCGATCCCCTCGGACACGAACTCCGAGACTTGGCGGATCTTGATCGAGGTCCTCCAAGACCTTGGCAACCACGGTCATCGCGCCGGCGCGTTGTTGGCCGCCGCAGCCGGCGCCGAGGCCGGGCCGGAGTTGGCCACCGTGCTCGGCGCGTTGCCGGACGGCGCCCTGGCGGTCGACCTGAACCCCGGCAAATTGCTCGAAGGCGGCTTCTCGCCCGAGGAAACCGTCGCCGCGCTCGGCCGCTGGATCCTCCACGTCCACGCCAGCGACGCGGCCACCGAAGCGTCGCGCAGCGGACCGCACCTGATCGCTCCCGGCCGCGGCGAAGTTGATTTCCCGTCCCTCCTGGGCGCATTGGACGAGGTCGGCTATCGCGGCTATTTCACCGTCCAAGCCCCCAGTTCCATGAACCCGCGGCAGGAGCTTGCCGAGGCGCTGGAGTTCTTGCGGAGACTATAAGGGGGAAGGACTAAGGACTAAGGACAAAGGACAAAGGACAAAGGGCAGACTGGTCTGTTTAGCCGCGGCACTTGTGCCGCGCGGCGGCGATGGACGCCGGCGGGACCCTGTGAGATGCGAGGCCGAAACCCTCATGCGCAGTAGATCAGAATGGCTCCCCTCCGGAGGCGGGTTGGCGGTCATGGAAGGGGCAAGCGGCATGGGCGGCTGGCGTAGGGGCGAATTCCGCTTGCCAACCCGCATGTCTGCCTGCTAAGGTGACGATTCAGCGGGCAGCCGACCTCCAGCTAGACTACCGCTATTGCAGGATGCAATGTCCTCGAGTCGCCCTCCCCGACGGTCTGAGATTAGCCCGGAAGTTCTGCTGTCCAAGATTCTCGACGAGGTCCCCGGCGTCGTCTGGACGACGGATCCGC
>JBDKTH010000949.1:0-1871 GCA_039680305.1 Thermoguttaceae bacterium
GAGGTGCATGCCGACCCGTCGCTGCGTTCCGTGACGGCATGCCACCCGTCCGTGGTCTTTCGCGATGTTGACAACCTGAGAAGAAACAAGCCCGCCCCCCAACTCTGACAAACAGGGAGAAGCACCAATGCGACATTACCTGATCCTGGCCGCTCTGTTGGCGACCCTCGCTGCGACCGCCTCGGCCGACGAGGCGAAGATTTCCCGCGAGGCGATCGAATGGTGCAACATCTGGATCCCCGAGGCGAATGAGTCGAAGCTGCCACGCGTGCTGTTGATCGGCGATTCGATCACCCAGGGGTACTATCCGAAAGTGGCCGAACAGCTCAAGGAAAAGGCGTCGGTCGCCCGGATCACGACTTCCAAGTCGGTCGGCGACCCGGCGCTGTTGGCCGAGGTGGCCCTGGTGCTCCAGCAGTATCCGTTCGACGTGATCCACTTCAACAACGGTCTGCACGGCTGGGGCTATAGCGAAGAGGACTACGCCAAGCACTTCCCGGCGTTGGTCGACACGATCAAGAAGCATGCCCCGAAGGCGAAGTTGATCTGGGCGACGATCACGCCGATGCGCACGCGGGACAAGGTGGCCGAGGTGAGCCCGCAGACCGAGCGGGTCAAGCGGCGGAACCAGATCGCGCTGGACTACGTGACCAAGGCCAAGATCCCGGTCGACGACTTGTTTGGCCTCGTGGAAAACCACCCGGAGTATTACAGCCGCGACGGCGTGCACTTCAACCAGCAGGGGATCACAGTCGAGGCGGCGCAGGTGACCAAGCAGGTTTTGGAGCAGCTCAAGTAGGCATCGCGTGCGTGTGCCACTGCTTGCCCTCCAGGCAAGCAGTGGCACACCAGGGCACGGCCAGGCTCGGAGGACGTCACGGGCCGGTTCGGAGCGGTTTGGTTGCATCGGGAAGCAACCGACATCACAATAGGACTACGGATTCTATCACAAGCAACTTTGGGAGACTGACCATGCGAGTGTTGATGAGTGCGATGTTCGTTCTGGCAATGGCGTTGACGGCGTCGGCGCAGACGACCGGCCAAGGCGATTGGTGCCCGCTGTTTAACGGCAAGGATTTCACCGGCTGGCAAGACGCCGCGGGCAAGACGCCCAACCCGGGCTGGATCGTGGAAAACGGCGAGATGGTCTGCACCAAGGGCGGCATCGGCTACGTCTGGACCAAGCAGCGCTTCGGCGACTTCGTCCTCGACCTGGAGTTCAAGACCGAGGGCAATAGCGGGATCTTCTTCCGCACCGACAACCCCCGCGACTGCGTCCAGACGGGGATCGAAGTCCAGGTCGACAATCCCGCGAAGACGCCCAACAAGCACAGCGTCGGCGCGATCTACGACCTCGTGGCGCCCACGAAGGACGTAGCCTAGGCGGGCGACTGGAACCACGTGACGATCACGGCCTGCAAGAACAAGATCACCGTGGTGATGAACGGCCAGCAGATCGCCGCGATGGATCTCGACCGCTGGATCGAGGCCGGCCGCAGCCCGGACGGCACGCCGAACAAGTTCCGCACCGCCTTGAAGGATTTCAAGCGCGAAGGGCACATCGGCTTCCAGGACCACGGCCACAAGGTGGCCTATCGCAACGTGCGAATCAAGACCTTGGGCCAGTGAACGTTGACGTAATTGTGGACGGGCGTGGCGGCATGGGCCGCCACGCCGCGGGCCACTGGCATTTTGCCAGTGTTTCACCATGCCAGGGGTTGCCCGATCGACGAGGCTTTTGGGACGGGGCGACGTGCAAGCCCGGTTCAACTCAAAGAGCACCGGCGCTCGCGCCAGTGCCACCCAGCACCCGGCGATCCCTTACAGCTTCTTCCGCTGCAGCACGATCAACTCGCAGTTCGAGTCCCGGG
>JBDKTH010001353.1:0-4609 GCA_039680305.1 Thermoguttaceae bacterium
GATTTGAGCATCAAAGAGACTTCGGCGAAAGAGACGCCAAAAGTGCCTCCATCGGAAGGTGCCCCCAAGTCGTGATGCGAGGGCTCCACCGCACCACATCGTGTTGAAATTGGGCCAGCCGTTGTGCTAGGCTGATCCCTGGCAGCCGAAAAGGCGAGCCGCTTGGATCTTTGACAATTGACGCTTTCGACAAATTGCCCTCGCGCTCGACGTGCGCCCGTCCGGCCCGACCAAAGCGCCGCTTGACGGCTCCGCGCATGGCTCGTGCCCCTTGGGGGAGCACGGGCCCGGGACTCTTCGATCACGGAAACCATACGAGGGGAGGTATCCATGGGTGGTTCAGCCAATGCCGAAGTAAGTAGCTACCCTTGAATTATGCAACACATCCCCACTTTCGGGTTAGTTTACTTGCGTCTTTTCGCCTAATTGCAACGCGTGGAATAACTGTCACTTACGAATATGCGCCGCGTCGCAAAATGTGCATCACAACACGTGAGGCTTTCCACAATTCCCTCCCTTAACCTGGGGGCTATCCGCAGAGCGCCGGCCGGCTGCGGCGGCCGTCTGCAGGATCATGCCCCCCAACCAGAGGAAGCTGATTCACGCGATCGTCCGCGCCCCTATGAGACATGCCCTTGCAATCCTCATGCGGCGCATTCGGCATGCTGTGTTTCTGGAGCAAGGCAAAGGGGGCCGGCGGACGGAGGCCGTTCCGCACTATCCAGATGCGGCGCCCGTCGTCATTTCCAGCCCGAAGCTGGAACTGTCGTTCTCACGCTAGCCGATGATGGCTTACACAGCGGCGGCGTGCGTGGACTCGGCTTCCTGGCCTTCGTCTTCGGGGCCTTCGCAACGGACCTGGTTGCGGCCGAACTGTTTGGAGCGGTAGAGGGCCCGGTCGGCGCGGTGAACGAGGGTCTCGGTCGTGTCGCCGTCGTGACAGGCGGCCACGCCGATGCTAAAGGAGAGGGAGACCTGCTCGCCGCGGAAGGTCACCCGGGAAGCTTGCTCCGAGACCTGGCGACGGATGGCCTCCGCCCGCTGCATGCCCGTGGCCAGATCGGTGTGGGGGAGCAGGATGGCGAACTCATCGCCGCCGTAGCGCCCCACGAAATCGCCTTCGCGGACCCATCCCTTCAGCCAGCCGCCGACCTTTTCCAGCACGTGGTCGCCGGCCTGGTGGCCGTGGGAGTCGTTGATCCGCTTGAAGTGATCCAGGTCGATGAGGATTAACACGAACGGATCGCGGAGCCGCTCCCAGGTGGCCAGGAGCACGTCAAGTTTTTCGTCATAGGCCTTGCGATTGCCGACGCTTGTCAGGGTGTCGGTGCGGGCCTCGCGACGCGCGTGGTCGATCTCCTGCGTCTGCTCTTCCATGCGGTAACGGGTGCAGATCAGGTCGGTCTGCAACCGGCGGTTGGAAGTCAGTACCGAGGCCATCTGGGTGAGCAAGACCTGCTTGAAGATCTCCATCTCCCCGGAGGCCTGCATGTTGTCGACCCGCTCGGCGGTCTGGCGGATTTCTGTGTTGTGGCATTCCACGTTGCCCCGCATCTGCTCGATCGACTCGATCAGTTCGACCAGTACGCGCAGGGTGGCCTTGCGCTCCCGCTCGGCGGCCTGCTGCTCGGGATGGGCTTCATGCGGACGGCTGCGTGCGAGGAAAAAACCTACGAGAATCCCCACGCCCACGCTACCGAGTACCCAGGGGGCAATATATGCAAGCGAATCCATGACTACGGTTTAGCTCGGTGGTCTCCCTTGTCTGTGGCTCGATACTCAAACATAGCTTGCGGGTAGGAAAGGCACGTCTCGGGTTACAAATACACCTCTAGGGTGGTTTCGCTTGGTAGGATGGGTGGGTGCTGGCCAGTGAGCTGATCTGTCCCGGTTGGCCGAAATCGGGTAACAAAAGGGCTTCTCCCACCTCCAGTCTAGAGGGTCCTGCGATGACGAATCTTCCGAGAACGACGACCAGCTATATCGTGATTCCCGCTCGATTGGCCTCCACCCGCCTGCCGCGGAAGCTTTTGCTCCGTGAGACGGGCAAGACACTGATCCAGCACACCTATGAGGCGGCCCAACGGGCGAAAAGGCCGGCCGGGATCTGCATTGCCACCGATCATGAGGAGCTCCTTCAGGAGGTCCGACAATTTGGCGGACAGGCCGAGATGACCGATCCGAACGCACCGAGCGGGACCGATCGGGTGGCCGAGGTCGCCCGGCGACTACTCGCAGACGTGGATATCGTGGTCAACGTCCAGGGGGACGAGCCGGATCTGGCCGGCGAGTCGATCGATCTGGCGATTAGACTGCTCGAAGAGAATCCTGCGGCCGTGATGTCAACGCTGGCTACGCCGATCCGCAGCCGGAGCCAGTTGGAGGACCCGGCCTGCGTGAAGGTGGTCTTCGACGACGCGAAGCGGGCCCAGTATTTCAGTCGCAGCCCGATCCCGCACGCCCGCACCTGGGACGACTCGCTTCTTACCTCTGAGCCACCCACGTTCTACCAACATGTGGGGCTCTACGCCTATCGCCGAGATTTTTTGCTCCGGCTCTCGCAACTCCCTCAGTCGCAGAAGGAAAAAGTCGAAAAGCTTGAGCAGTTACGGGTCTTGGACGCGGGCTACACGATCCTGGTCGGGGTGGTCGACGATTTTACTTTCGGAATTGATACCCCTGAAGACTACCAGCGGTTTGTCCTTCGGCGTCGCGTCGGTTAAAATGCACGATTTGTTGCGGGACTCGCCCAGAAACAACCTTGGAGACCTGGCCTACCCGTGAGGCAATTCTCCTCGTTGTTTCTGGACGGGTCCCAGGCACGACGCATCCTCCCGACCCAGGACGGCCAGCGATGACCAAACACATCTTTGTGACCGGTGGGGTGGTAAGCTCCCTCGGTAAGGGGCTCACCAGCGCATCGATCGGTATGCTTCTCGAGAAACGCGGGCTTTCGGTCCGCATGCAGAAGCTCGATCCCTATATCAACGTCGATCCGGGGACCATGAGCCCCTATCAGCACGGCGAGGTCTATGTGCTGGACGACGGCAGCGAGACCGACCTCGACCTGGGGCACTATGAGCGGTTCACCAATGGCCCGCTGTCTCGGGATTCCAACTATACCACCGGGCAGATCTATCTGTCGGTGATCAACAAGGAACGCCGCGGCGAATTCCTCGGACAGACGGTCCAGGTGATCCCGCACATCACCAACGAGATTAAAGCCGCGATTGGCAAGCTCGACGGCCCGGGCGTCGACGTGGTGATCACCGAGATCGGCGGCACGGTGGGTGACATCGAGAGCCAGCCGTTTCTGGAAGCCATTCGTCAGTTCGCCTTGGAGGCGGGCAAGGAAAACTGCCTGTACATCCACCTGACGTTGATCCCCTACCTCAAGGCCGCTGACGAGCAGAAGACCAAGCCCACGCAGCACTCCGTCGGCCTGCTGCGTCAGATCGGTATCCAGCCCGACATCCTGATCTGCCGCACCTCGAAAGCCTTGCCGCACGATTCGCGGGCGAAGATCGCCCTGTTCTGCAACGTGCCGGTGGAAGCGGTGATTGAGGAACGGGACAAGGACTTTTCAATCTACGAGGTGCCGCTGAGCCTGGTCGAGCACGGCTTGGACGACCTGATCGTGCGCAAGCTCGGGCTCAAGGCCGGGGCTCCCAATCTCGACAGCCTGCACGATCTGCTCCATCGGCTCCGCAACCCCGAGCACGAGATCACCATCGCCGTCGTCGGCAAGTATTCCGAGCACAAAGACGCCTACAAGTCGATCTACGAGGCCTTGGATCACGGCGGGATCTCCAATCGAGCTCAGCTCCGCATCCAACGGCTCCACAGCGAATTGGTGGAGCGGGAAGGCCCCGAGCGGCTTCTCTCCGGGGTCGACGGCATTCTCGTGCCGGGCGGGTTCGGCGAGCGCGGGATCGAAGGCAAGCTGGAAGCGGTCCGGTTTGCCCGTGAGCGGGGCATTCCCTTCTTCGGCATTTGCCTGGGGATGCAGTGCGCCGTGATCGAATTTGCCCGTAACGCCATCGACCTGAAGGACGCCCACTCCACCGAGTTTGACAAGAACAATCCACACCCGGTGATCTGTCTATTGAACGAACAGAAGACGATCACTGACAAGGGCGGCACGATGCGTCTGGGGGCTCATCCGGCCAAGTTGACCCAGGGGAGCAAAGCGAGCCAGTGCTACGGCAAGCCCGAGGTCTCCGAACGGCATCGGCACCGCTACGAATTCAACAACGTCTATCGTCAGCAGTTCGTTGCCCATGGAATGACGATCGCCGGCACGAGCCCCGACGGTTCGTTGGTCGAAATCGTGGAGATCCCCGAGCATCCGTGGTTTGTGGGCGTGCAGTATCATCCGGAGTTCAAGTCGCAGCCCACGCGACCGCATCCGCTGTTCGACTCGTTCGTGTCGGCCGCGGTCAAGCGGCATACGCTCCGCGCGGAACGCAAGGGCGGGGAGGCCCCGGCCAGCGAGACGCCCGAGACGCCGTCCGTCAAACAAGTTCCTTAGATCGACTCGCACGACTGTGGGAGGAATTGCGTAGGGCGGTGCCGAGCTTGCGAGGCCCGCCGAACAAGAACGGCAAAC
>JBDKTH010001159.1:0-3291 GCA_039680305.1 Thermoguttaceae bacterium
GTCGACACCAGGGTCTCGGCGGCCTCGCTCTTCGACAGATAGGCCCGAGCGCCCGCGTCGCGCATGGCCCGGGCCATGTCTTCTCCTTCGTGCATGGAGAGACCGATCACGGAGACCGCCGGCAGTGCGGCCGTGATGCGGCGGGTCGCCTCGATACCGTCCATCCGGGGCATGGTGACGTCCATCAACACCACGTCAGGCCGAAGACGCAGAGCCGTCTCGACGGCTTCCTGGCCATCGCTGGCCTCGGCCACCAAATCGATCTCCGGCCGCTCGTCAAACAAATCGGCCAGCCCTCTGCGCAGGATGGGGTGATCATCGACCAGGAGGACCCGGATGCGACTGGTCGATCCTCCGGTCGGGCCGGGGATGTCGGGAGAGGCCGAGGGAATCGCCATATCCGTCGGCCGTTGCCCGTCGGCAGCCTGTCGGCTCGCCGCGACCGGCGGGGCCTGACGCGGCACGGAGATGATGGCCCGCGTGCCTTGTCCTGGGGTCGAGTCGAGATGCAACAGCCCTCCCAGGAACTCCGCCCGTTCACGGATGCTGAACAGACCGAAGCCTTCCGGGGAGACTGCCTGCGGCTGCAGCCGAGCGGGGTCAAAACCGGTCCCGAAGTCACGGACCTCGATCTGAATCGCCTCGTCCGGAGTCTTGGTCATTCGGACCTGAGCCTCGTTGACTTGGGCGTGTTTGGCGACGTTGAACAGCAACTCGCGGACGGCCTGGAAGAGGAACGCCCGAATGCCCTCGTCGGCCAACTCGGCCTCGTCGTCGGCCTGGACCGTCACGATCAGGTCGTGTTTTTGATGCATCCAACGTGCCAACCAATGGAGCCCCGCCACCAGTCCCGCATCATAGAGGACCGGCGGACTCAGTTCCATCGTCAGGGAGCGGGACTCGGCAATGCACTGCTCGAGCAACTCGCCGGCCTGGGTGGCGACATGGCCGAGGGCTTTGTCGGGAATGCGTCGACTGAGCGTGACGAGTTTGAATCGGGCGGCGACGAGGAGTTGCTGGAGATGGTCGTGGAGAATCTGGGCCATGTGGCGGCGTTCCCGCTGTTCGGTCTGGGCCAGTTCGGAGGCCAGGGCCCGCAGCTGGGCCGTGCGCTGAGCCACACGTTGTTCGAGGGTTTCGTTGAGCGCTTTTAGCTCGTCTTCCACCCGTTTTCGTTCGGTGATGTCGACAAGGTTTCCAATCACGCGCACGACCTTTCCCGCGACGCGTTCGGGTTGAGCGGTTGTGCGTACCCATTTGCGCGTTCCGGCGGCGCCCACGAATTGGAGTTCCATGTCGTAAGACTCGCCTCGTTCGACAGCCCCGCGAAACGCCTCTCGAATGATCGCGCGGTCCTGGGGGGCGTAGAAAGCGATGTTTCGATCGATATCGTTGGGGTCGAAATCGTCCCCCACTTCATGGATGTTGAACACCTCGCGCGTCCAGAACATCCTAGGCGGGGCGACCTCGTACTGCCAGCCGCCGATCTTGGCCAGATGCTGGGTTTCCCGGAGGAGGGCTTCGCTTTTGCGCAGCGACTGCTCGGCCAGCTTTCGCTCCGTCGTCACTTCGGTGTAGGCGATCATGCCGCCAATCGAGCCATCGGCCTGATACCATGGGCGGCATTCCCAGCGGGTGTAGGTGATCGAGCCGTCGGGCCGCACGAAATAGTCGTCGTCGTTCCGCTCAATGGCGCCCGCCAGGCAGCGCCGATGGACATCCCTCCATTTTTGAGGCATCTCCGGAAACACGTCGTAATGGTGTTTACCGAGAACGTCCTCTTCCTCGACATCGTAGTCGTGGAGAAACCGATTGCTGACGGCGATGTATCGGAGATGGCGGTCAAAGACGGCGATGGCATTGGGATCGTGCTTGACGATGTAGCGCATGACTTCTTCGCGTTCGCGCAGCGTCCGTTCGGTGAGGACGCGATCGGTGATGTCGCGGCTCACGCCGAGCATGCGCGTCGCCCTGCCCTGGTCGTCGTAGAAGACATGCCCCCGCGATTCCAGCCAATGAACGCTGCCGTCGGGCCAGACCACGCGGAAGGTATGCTGAAACTGACCGGTTTCCAAGGCGTCCCCGTGGGCGTTCGACGTTCCGGCCCGGTCATCCACATGGACACGCTGCAGCCAGGCTTCCATGGGACCTTCGAGGGCACCCTGGGGCAGGCCATAGAGGGCCTCAACCTCGGGGGGCCAGGTGAACTGCTTGGTCTGGGGATTCCACTCGAATGAGCCGAGGAGAGCCGCCTCGCAGGCCAGTGCCAGCTGCTCCTGGCAGTCTCGGAGTTGCTCTTCCGCACGCTTGCGATCGGCGTCCCTCGCCTCTAGTGTATCCCCCCGACGGTGTGGATCCTTCCGTTGCCTGTCGTCGTGGTCTCTGGCTGTATCGCGGTCTTTCATGGTTCCTTGCGCGGAGCGATGCTCTACGTTCCCCCGTGCCCACCGTTGAGGATTACGCAGGCGACCACACAGGTAAGTATAGACGTGTACGCCAGTTGGAACAGATAACGGTTCAAGAAACAAAGCGGGCGACGCACGGCACGTGCGTCGCCCGAGGGATGCTTCGCGGGGATCCGCCTGCGGCCTAGTGGAGGATCTTGCAGTTGGGCAGCGTGGCGGACAGCTTCTTGATGCCCTCGTCGGTGACCTTGGTCAGGCGGAGGTTGAGGGACTTGAGATCCATCAGGCCCTTGAGATGCTCCAGGCCGGCGTCGGTGATCGGGTTCTCTTGGAGGTTCAGCGTCTGGAGCTTCTTCAAGCCGGCCAGGTGGGCCAGGCCGGCGTCGGTGATCTTGATGTTCTGGAGGCTCAGCCAGGAGAGTTTGGCGTAGCCCTTCAGGTTCGCCAGCCCGGCGTCGGTGATCCGGGTGTTCCAGAGGTCGAGCCGCTCGATGTTGGGGAGGTCCTTGATGTGGGCCAGGCCAGCGTCGTCGGTCTGCGTTTCGCTGAGGTTGAGCTTCTCGAGTTTCTTCATCTCCTTGGCGTGGGCCAGGCCGGCGCCGGTGAAGGGCGTGTCGCGGACCGTGAGCTGCTTCAGGTTGATCAGGCCCTTGATGTGGGCGACGCCGTCGTCGGTGATGCTGTAGCAGCGGAGGATGTTCAGGTCGTCGAGCTTCGTCATCCCTTCAATGCTCGCCAGGCCGCTGTCGGTGACGCTGGAGTCTTCCAGGGCCAGGCTCGTCAGCGCGGGAAAGTCCTTGATGGTTTCCATTCCCATGTCGGTCACGGCCGGGCAGCGAAGCTTGAGGGCCTTAAGGTTCTTCAACGCCTTGAGGTGCTCCAGGCC
>JBDKTH010000450.1:0-8601 GCA_039680305.1 Thermoguttaceae bacterium
TCAGGCGAAGTCGGCCGGCAAGGGCAAGCCGCCGCAAGACCGGGCCAAGCTGTTTGCGAAGAAAGACCGCGACGGCGACGGGAAGCTGACCCGTGAAGAGTTTCTCGCCAACCAGCCCGATCCGGCCGAAGCTCCCAAGCGGTTTGTCACCTTTGACAGTGATCACAACGGCATCCTGAGCCGCGAGGAGTTCATCACGGGAGGCAAGGTCAAGCCGTGAACCAGGCCCGGCCTTGATCGGTCGTGAGGAGATTTGGGAAGCCCAAGTAGGGCGGTGCCGAGCTTGTCCGTCGGAACCCCGCTGAGATTCTCCACACGCATCTTCCTCTGGTCCGCTTGGCCCACCCTACGAAATCGGCTCCCCCCTGGAATTCCACGCGACCCGTAACTAATATGGGGCGTGGTATGCGGGGGGCCGGCGGGGCCGCTTGTGGACGCTGTCGTGAAACGTGGCGATTCGAGTCCTCTCTCCTTCCGGGAAAGGTTAGGGGGAGCGGAATTGCCATGGATACGGCCATTGACAGCTCCCCTCACCCCGGCCCTCTCCCAGAGCAACATTATGCATCAGCTAGCAGGGGGTGTTGGAGAATAAGGACTTAAGTGCGTGCTGGCAATGCTTCTGTGGCGTCCGGACGACACCTAAGTCCCTATTTTTCAACGGATGGTGCTAGCTGATGCATAATGTTGCGGAGGGAGAGGGGACACGGGATCGCCTGCAACTCCATAGAAAAAGCCCCCGGGACGAATCCTGGGGGCTTGGTGTTTTCTTCGAAGGGGGGCGAATCAACGGCGGCTTAGCCGCCGAACTCGGGCCGGCGACGGCCGAGTTGGCTCTGCAGGCGCTGGACGATCGAGCTGTGCATCTGACTCACACGACTCTCGGAGAGATCGAGCGTGGCGCCGATCTCTTTCATCGTCAGTTCTTCGTAGTAGTAGAGGATGATGATCAGGCGCTCGTTGCGGTTGAGCCCCTTGGTGACCAGGCGCATCAGGTCGTTTTTCTGGATTCGCCGGGTGGGGTCCTCGCCCTTCTTGTCCTCGAGGATGTCGATCTCGCGGACGTCCTTGTAGCTGTCGGTCTCGTACCACTTCTTGTTGAGACTGATGAGGTTGACGGCGTTGGCGTCGAGGATCATCTTTTCGAGTTCTTCGACGGAGATGCCCAGCTCGCCGGCCAGTTCCACCTCGTTCGGGCTGCGGCCGAACCGGGCTTCCAGCGTCTTGACGGCCTCATTGAGCTTGCTGGCCTTGGAACGGACCAGACGCGGCACCCAGTCCATGGTCCGCAGCTCGTCGAGCATCGCCCCGCGGATCCGCGGCACGCAGTAGGTCTCAAACTTCACGCCCCGCGAGAGGTCAAAGGCGTCGATGGCATCCATCAGGCCAAAGACCCCGGCCGAAATCAGGTCATCCAGTTCCACCCCTTCCGGCAGCCGCGCCCAGATCCGCTCGCCGTTGTATTTGACCAACGGCAAGTAGATCTCCACTAACCGGTTGCGAAGGTCCTGATTGTCAAGATCCTTCTTGAACTCGATCCAAAGTTGCTCCACATCTTCTGGAGCGACAGTGGTTGCCATGTATTCCTCCCTGAAGGCGCTTCCTGCGCTTCTCTGATTGAGTTCCCTCTCGGCGTATCCTTCCGGCTCCCGCTTCTACCGGCGTGTGCCTCCGGCAAGCCAGTTCCGCTCGGGGAGATAAGTTCAACCTCAAGTTGCTGTTCCAGGTGGCTCGGGGGAGCCGGATGCTTGGTTGCTGGCGACCTGCGCCGCGATCCTCGCATTGACCGACTCTTCCACAGCCTGTCCAGCAATCCAACCGATGGCGTACCCGACTGCTGCAAACACGATCATACTGAGCCACGCCGCAAGCACGAGATTGATCGCGTCTGCGTCGCGGATCAGACCGCGGATGAGCATGGTCAGGAACGCCAGGAGTCCGAAAATGCCGGCATAAATTCGAGCCACGTGTCTTCCCCGGGTGGCCGTCAAGCTTTACCTAACCGGTACAGTTTGACGCCTATGTCGCTGCCGAGACTGTTCTTTACTATCGGCAGCCACCCGCTCCCGGGTTGAGACTTTATCTGAATTCCATAGGTAGTATGAACCTCCCGAATCACAAAACCGCAGAAACAACGCATCCATTCCGTACGCGATTGACGGGTCGTCGACCTTCGCTCGCTGCTCAACTCGCCGCGGAAAGCTGACGGATCGCCGTCAGCCCGATCCGCTGTGCCAACGTCTCCGCCAGTTGACGCAGTTGGAGCGTCAGAGGACTCGCTGACACGAGATTGTCCATCAGCTCATGCTCGCTGGCGCCGCCCATGATCTGGGCGTCGTCGGGCACATAGCCGGCCACGCCCAGGCGGATCCCGAGGAACCGCTGACAGGCGCGCGTGAGCCGAGTGGCGACCTCTTCGGCGGCCGCATCGGCCGCCCGGTTGACGACCAGTTCCAGGGGAATCCCCGGTTCGCCGGCCGCCAGAAGCTTGATCGAAGCGTAGGCGTCCATGATCGAGGCCAGCTCGGGGGTCGTCACCAACAGGACGCTGTCGGCGGCCTGCCAGAACCGGCGAGCCCAACGGCTCCAACTGTTCCCCACATCGATCACGACCGCTTCGGTTAGGTGGTGTAAGCCCTGCAATTGTCCGATTAATCGCTGCTGCGCACTGGTCGATCCATCGGCCAAGACGGCCAATTCCCAGGCCCCGGCAAGGATTCGAATCCCCGCCGGCCCCATTTCCAAGGACTCCTGCACGGTCCGACGTCCTGCCAGGGCATCGGCGATCGTGTACCGTTCCTGGATGCCGCAGAGCAAGGCCGTATTGCCGCCGTCCACATCGGCATCCACCAGCACGGGATGGAATCCCCCTTGGGCCAAGGCCACGGCCAGGTGGATCGCCACCGACGTGGTTCCCACGCCGCCTTTGCCGCCGGCCACCACGAGCAGCTTCGGCCCGGCGGGAGGTCGTCCCGGCGCAAGCGTCCGCTGGCTGACGAGTTGCCGCAGTTCGTTTGCTTGATCGTACATGGGTCGATGGGTCCCGAAAGGGTTATCCTCCAAAGGCATCTTCCAGCCCCAGCACCAGGCGCGACAGGCGGCCCGGATGGGCGATCTCAATGTCGTCGGGCACATTCTGGCCGTTGGTCAGGTAGCTCAACGGCAGGCGGCTCTTGCGGACCAGGGAGAGGATGCCGCCCAGCCCCGTGGCTTCATCGAGTTTGGTCAGGATCAAGGCCGTTGTGCCGACCGAAGCGAATCGCTCGGCCGTCTGCTGAAGCGTGCGTGCGGCGGCCACGCTGCTGAGCACCAGGTGGACCTCGTCGGCCCCCGCCTCGGTGAGGAACGATTTGAGCTCCTGAATGCGAATCTCATCGCGGGGGCTGCGACCGGCCGTGTCCATGAGGATCAGGTCCATCGCCTCCATCCGGTGCACGGCCTCCTGCATCTCGTGAGGCGTGGAAACGACCTGCATCGGCAGATCGATGATGTCGGCATAGGTGCGCAACTGTTCCACGGCCGCGATGCGGTAGGTGTCGACGGTGATCAGGCCGACGTTCAGTTTCTCTTTGAGCCGGTAGATGGCGGCCAACTTGGCGATGGTCGTCGTCTTGCCCACGCCCGTCGGCCCGACCAGGGCCACCAGGCGGCGGCGTCCCGGGGTGACTTGGAGCGGTCCGGTCACCCGGATCTCCTCTTCCAGCAGGCGTGCGATCCGCGCCTTCAACAACAGGGGGTCGGCCAACTCGCGGCCAGGCGTCTCGCCGCGCACGCGCTCGATCAGTTCCCGGGCGGTCTCCTCGCTCAAGTCGGCGTCGATCAGATCGGCGAACAGGCGGAAGAGCGACTCGGGCAGATCGCGATGCCCACCGCCGCCCGAGCGACGGCAGAGTTCCTGGACCATGTTCTGCAGGTTGCTGAGCTGGCCTTTCACGTCGTCCGGGACCGCCGCGGCCGGAGTGGGCCGCGGGGGCGCCGGCGACGCGTAGGCTTGAATCGCCGCGGGCCGGGCCGGCTCGGGCATCGCCGCCGGGCGCGGGGGCAGCCGGCTGGGCACATTCACCTCCGTCGACGCCGTCACCTCGATTTGCCGGCTGCCGCGGATCAAACCGAACAGGTGCCGCGTCTGCACCTCGCGCGTGTGCAGCACGGCCGCGTCGGGCCCCAGGTCCCGGCGGACCATGGTCAGCGCTTCGTGCATCGTCGCCGCACGGTAGGTTCTTACATCCATCGCACGTCTCCTACTTGACATCCGTGACCATGGCCACGGCTTCAATCTTCGTATCGCGTGTAATCTCGTTGTAGCTCAGCACCACCAGGTCGGGCAGATGCGAGGACGTCATCTCTTTCAGCGCCGCACGGATCTGCGGGCTGACGAGCACCAACGGCGGATGGTTGGCCGCGGTCAGCTTTTCCAGGCTCTTGGCGATCACCCGGCAGGTGGCCTCGACGGCCGGCGGCGACATGCGGACGAACAGCCCGCGTTCCGTGTGCTCGAAGCCGGCGCGGATCCGGTCTTCCAGGGCCGGATCGAGCGTGATGACGAACATCCGGTTGTCCTTGTCGCGGTACCGCGTCGAGAGGGTCCGGGCCAGTCGGGCACGCACGAACTCCGTCAGCAGGATCGGATCCTTGGTCCGCGGGGCATACTCGCCGAGCGTCTCCAGGATCACGGCCAACTGGCGGATCGGCACCTGCTCGCGCAACAGCATCTGGAGGATCTGCTGCACTTCGAACAGTTTCATCTGGTTGGGGATCAACTCCTCGACCACCGCCGGCGACGTCTGCTGCAGTTCCTTGATCAGGTGCTTGGCCGCGTCGCGGTTCAGGATCTCGTCGGCATGACGACGGACCGTTTCGGTCAGATGCGTCGCCACCACGGCCCCCGGATCGACGACCGTGTAGCCGTACATCTCGGCCTGTTCGCGCGTACTGCCCTCGATCCACAAGGCCGGGGTGCCAAAGGCGGGATCCTTCGTGGCCATGCCGGGAATGCGGCCGGTCGTCATGCCCGAGTCGATCGCCAGGAACATCCCCGGATAGACCGCCCCCTGAGCGACCGACGAGCCGGCAATCTTGACCCGGTACTCGTGCTGATCGAGCTGGAAACTATCGCGGATGCGGACCTTGGGCAGGATGATGCCGATGTCGGAGGCCACGTTCTGCCGGACACGGTGGATCCGCTCCAACAGATCGCCGCCCCGCTTGGGGTCGGCCAGGCGGATCAGTCCCACGCCCAGTTCGACCTCCATCGGGTCGACGACCAGGTAGTCCTCCACCCGCTCCTCGGCCGGCTTGGCGGCCTCGGCCTTCTTCTGCGCTTCGGCAACCCCTTCCGCCTTGGTCGTGCGCCGCCGCATCGAGACCGCCATCCCTACGCAACTGCCCGCGATGAGCAGCAGCGGGATCGTCGGCAGATCGGTAAACACCAGGACCCCGAGGAACCCGCCGGTCACCGCCAAGGCCTGCGGCCGGGAGAACAACTGCTTGACCACCTCGCTGGGCAGGTTCGTGCTGTGGCTGCTGCGGGTGACCAACAGGCCGGCGGCCAACGAGATCAAAAACGCCGGGACTTGGCTGGCCAAACCGTCGCCGATGGTCAGCTTGGTGTACAACGCGGCCGCTTCACTTAACGGCTTACCGTATTCGATCACCCCGATGCACAGTCCGCCGATCACGTTGATCATCGTAATCATAATGCCGGCAATCGCGTCGCCGCGCACGAACTTGCTGGCACCGTCCATCGACCCGAAGAAGTCGGCCTGCCGGGAGATGTCCTCGCGACGCCGCTGCGCCTCGCGCTCGTCGATGATCCCGGCGTTCAAATCGGCGTCGATCGCCATCTGCTTGCCGGGCATCCCGTCCAAGGTGAAACGGGCCGCCACTTCACTGATACGCGTGGCACCCTTGGTGATCACGACGAACTGGATCACCACGATGATCACAAAGATAATTATGCCGACGACGACGTCGTCACCGGCCACGAAATCGCCGAAGCTGCAGATCACTTGCCCGGCCGCCATCGCGCCCTCTTCGGCTGCACGGGTGAGGATCAACCGCGTGGTGGCGACGTTCAACACCAACCGGTAGAGCGTCGTCGCCAACAGGATCGACGGAAAGATGCTGAACTCCAGCGGCGTGCGCACGTAGATCGTGGTGAGCAATACGATCACCGAGATCGTAATGTTGCCGGCCAACATTACGTCCATCAACTCGGACGGCAACGGCACAATGATCACCAGCACGCTGGCAATGATGCCAACGGGGAAGATCAACTCCTGAAGCCGCGCAAGTGGTAGCGCTGCGCCTGTACGTGAGAGGGCGCCTGAAGCCATCCGTGCCTCCGGACGCACGCGGATTGTCTACGAACCAACGGGTTTACGGCAAACGCGAAGAGGGCGGGAAGGTACCCAAAAGTGCAGCAAGTGTCTAGGTCGGTTTAAAAGAGGCCGGTTGTGCCAGAGATTACAACGGCTCGGCGGCCCTACGCAGCAACCAGTGATTTGCCGCCAAAGCCCGCACAAGATAGACGCAATGAAACAAACCAGCGAACAAGGGCAATCCAGGCAAGGCCCCCGGAACCGTTTTGCCGTTTTCGCCTTTTCTCCGTTCCGCTTTTCGTTTATCACAGTGATTCTTCTCCCGGTAATCTTCTCACGCATGAACACGGATCGTTCGTGATGCTTCAGTCTGGACGACTCATGGTTGCCTTTCTGTTGATCGGCCTCGCGCTGATCGCCGGTTGCGATTCCGGTACGTCGGCGAACCGTTCCGACGAGTCGAATGCCTCGGCCGTCGCGCTGAAGACGATCTCTCGGGGGAAGATCGATTTCATCCAAGGCTATTCCGACGGCTACCAACGGGCCCAAGAAGAGGGAAAGCCAATGCTGGTCTTCTTCACGGCCCAGTGGTGCAATTTCTGCCACCAGATGGAGGCCGAAGCGTTTGCCGACAGCCAAGTCGTCCAACTCGCGAGCCAGTTCGTGTGCATCCTCGTCGATGCCGACCAGGAACCGGCGGTTTGCCAGGAGTTTCGCGTGCGGGGCTACCCGACGATTCAGTTTTTGTCCGCCCGGGGCGTGCCATTGAACCGGATGACGGGCAAGCGTCCAGCGCAGCAGGTCGCGGCGCAAATGCAGGCCGCCTTGCTGGCCACCGCCACCCGGGAGAGCCAAACGACGGTTCGCTAGCGGCCTCAAGCCCCTGCCCCGCTTTTTACCAGCCTTTCTTGTGACAACTTGCGTCAAGTTCACCCCCTGTGCTAGGATAGGGGGCTTACATAGGATATTAGACGCCCGTTTCTCCGTCTTCCCCCGCTTGCCAATCGGCGGAAGTTCCGATAGAGAAAAGGGATAAGTTCCTTTGCGGCCTTTTGGGAGGGAGCGATGGCAACCACAACAACGGCCCCGTCGGAGAAACGGACGGGCGGATATAAGGATCGCTTCTGGATCCCGCGATTCTGGGATGGCATCAACGTCTCCGGCTGGTGCCGGGCGCTGGTGAAAAACCGTTTCGCCATCTCCCCGAGTCGGCTGCCGATGGCCGCGATCATCACCGGCCTGACGGGCTTCAACTCCTCGTTGGCCCTCCTGCAATCGCTCGTCCTGGGCCGGAAGATCGCCCAGACCGAGATCGAACACGCCCCGATCTTCATCGTCGGGCACTGGCGGTCGGGAACGACGCTGCTGCACGAGTATCTGGTCTTGGACCCGCGGCACACCTATCCCGACACGTATTCCTGTTTTGCCCCCAACCATCACCTGGTGAGCCGGAGCTGGATGGCGCCGATGCTCTCCGTGCTGATGCCGGATCGCCGTCCGGTGGACAATATGGCGGCCGGCTGGGATCGCCCCCAGGAAGACGAGTTTGCGTTGTGCAACATGGGGATTCCCTCCCCCTATTTGACGGTCGCCTTCCCCAATCGTCCGCCCCAGGATTCCGAGTACCTGGACATGGAGGGCGTGCCGGCCAACGACCTGGCTCGCTGGAAGGAGGGGCTCTTGTGGTTCCTCAAGACGCTCACCGTGCGGACGCCAAAGCGGATCGTGCTCAAATCGCCGCCTCACACCGCGCGGATCAAGACGCTCTTGGAGATCTTTCCCAACGCCCGTTTCGTCCACATCTACCGCGATCCTTACGTCGTCTTCCCCTCGACGATCAACCTTTGGAAGCGGCTTTCCGAGGACCAAGGGCTCCAGGTCTCCAAGTTTGAGCATCTCAACGAGTACGTCTTCGAGACTTTCAACCGGATGTACGCCGCCTTTGAACGCGACCGGCCTTTGATCGACCCGTCACGGTTCTGCGAGGTGAGCTACGAGCAGCTCGTCGCCGATCCGGTCGGCCAGGTGCGCCGGATCTATGAAGAACTCAACCTGGATGAGTTCGACAAGCTCCAGCCAATTCTCGAACAATACGTCGCCGGCAACGCCAACTACCAGCGCAACCGCTGGGCGCTTCCCTCCGAGTTGCACGAGGAGATCCGCCGCCGCTGGGCCGGCTTCATTGAGAAGTATGGGTATTGACGCGGAAAAGGCAGGTGCGGGGCGGAGAAAATGACCAATGACTATTGGTCTTCAGGTTGAAAAGGTCGGTGAGCGCAACGTC
>JBDKTH010000817.1:0-2049 GCA_039680305.1 Thermoguttaceae bacterium
ATCAAGACCTGCCATGAACACGCAAAACTGTTGAAGAGATTCTTTCGATGGCTGTCCAAGTCGGATGACTTCGCTTGGAAGAAACCCGAGGATTTTGACGAATTGTCCCTCGATGTCCGTGAGACCAAGTTGGACAGGGCGGCAGCCGTCACTACTTTGTCGAGGCAGGTCAAGACGTACACGGTCGAGGAGTTGGCAATCCTCAATCAATATGCCATTCCGTTCGAGCGATTCCTTCTGCTTTGCGGCCTGAACCTCGGGTTCAAGCGAATGGAATGCGCAACCCTGCGAGTTGGTGAAATTCATCTCCGCACGCTCCACGACCATGCCAAGTACATCGACTTTCAGTTCTCCGAGGCCGACTCGTTCGTCAAACGAGTGCGAACCAAGACCGGCGTCTATGCGGAGTGGATTCTATGGCCCCTTACAGTCCAGGCGATGGAATGGGCGATGAAAAAGCGAAAACTCCAGACTCACATCACGAAAGGCGAGGGTGAAGGCAGAGAAATTCCCTATGGCCCGGAATCCTTGGTTCTTCTAACTGACTCCGGTCATTCGTTCACCAAGCCCACGAAGAAGAGCAACCCAAACCACCAGATTACGAACGCTTGGACCCGACTCCTGAAGCGAATCCGAGACGACGGGCACGAGGAATTCCCGAGTTTGCCGCAGGAGTCTCTGCGTGACACGGCGGCGAATTGGATTCGTGAGGAGTTTAGCGGGGAGATTGCAGAACTCTTCCTGGCCCACGGATCGCCGCTCGGCACCAAGAGCCTACTTGAGTGTTACACGAACAAGCCGTTTGGAAGACTGTTCAAGGCCCTGCATTGGTTGGAAGGCAAGCTCAAGCCGATGTTCGATGTGACCCCGGCGAATCCTTTCCCAGAAGAACGGAAACAGCGCATCGGCGGTCTCTCTGTGCGGCAGCAGAAGATCATTCAACAAATGTCGAAAGAAAATGCTTCGGCCCAACAGATCGCAGCCAAAGCGAAGTGCTCAAGGTCAAGTGTGTACCGCTTTTTGGCTCAGAATCAGGATGACGGGCAAACGGGGACATGAATAACGGTCACCGTGCCTCTGGCACATTCACCGTTCCAAGCCAAGTCCGTTGCTCACACCTTCCTCGGCCTCGCCCGTTCATCATCAATCGAGATCGGCGGCGTCCCGAAGATCACGAACTCCAACTCCTCCCCGGCCGCCGCTTCCAGCGAATGCGGGACACCGGCCGGGATCACTGCCACGCTGCCGGGCCGCAGGGGATGCCTCTCCTGCCCCAGCGTGATCGTACCGGTGCCCGAGAGGACGTAGTACACCTCGTCGTAGCCCTGGTGGACGTGCGACGTGCCCCTGCTGACCTTGACCACATGAACGTTCGCCACGCCGCCCTCGCCGCCGGTCACGATCCGCTGGACGTGGCCGTAGGGACAGTCGATGGGCCGGATCTGGTCACGATGGCGGACGAGGGGGAAATTCATTGTTTATCACCTCCAGGATCGCTCATCGGGCCTTCATGCTTTCTTCGTCATCCTTTCCTGCTACCGGATCCCTGCCCGCTTCCTCAACTGCCTCGCCCAGAGCGTCAGCCAGAGCACGATCAGCACCATCAGCCACAAGACAAACTTGAGGATCGCAATGGCCCAGAACCACACCTGCTGGACGAAGAGCCAATCCGTGCCCGGTCCCCACATGGCCAAGAGCCATGCAGGGCGGGTCGCCATCACGGCGAGGTAGATGATCCATTGTAGCGTGATGAAGGCCACGGCAATCAACACCGTCCACCATCCGGCGACGGCTGCGGCCCGAACTTTCTTCTCGAATTCGTCATTCATAATGACCTCCTTCCTGTCTCGCATTGGCGGGTTCCGGCAACTCCACCCACGGCGTCAATCGAGGAATCCACCTCGGCACGTTCTGTTTGTACTCAACATAGTCCTCGCCAAATCGCTTCGCCAGTCCTGGCTCCTCGACCAGCGGAATGTAGATCATGTTTGTAACGACGAACACGGCGAACCATACGGCCAGCCACCAGGAGCCGAAGAAGATCGCTTC
>JBDKTH010000326.1:0-7239 GCA_039680305.1 Thermoguttaceae bacterium
CGAGGGCGACGCTGATCTGGGTCGGCTTGTAGCCGTGCTTCTCCTGGAACTTGTCTTCCTCTTCCGGCTTCATCGCCCGCGACATCGGCCCCACCTGGGCCGTGCCCTCGATCAGGGCGGGCGGGGCGGTGGCCGAGCCCTTCCCCTCGATCTGGATGTTGACGTTCGGATACTGCTTGCGGAACTCCTCGGCCCACATCGTCATCAAGTTGTTGAGCGTATCGGAGCCGACGCTGTTGAGGTTGCCCGATATGCCGGAGACCTTCTCATAGCTCTTGAGCGAGGAACTCTCCGCCTCGGCCGCCTGGACAAGCTGCGGGACGTGCAACAGGGCAGCGATCAAGGCAACCATACCCACGGCTTTCCAAAGACGCGTCATCGACGACTCTCCTTCCCAAGGGACTTGCGGGGTTTCGGTGGCCGATCTGCCACTGCTAGCATTCTAGCGCTTGGCTGTTAGGTGATTGTGGACGAACGGTTAGATTTCGGTTAGAGGCCATCGCGGCAGAGGCGGGCAACCGGACGGAAGGAGAACCTGCCATGGCCGAAGGCGAATCTAGCCGGAGGCCACTAGAGAACCGTTAGCAATGTGCAAGAAGCTAGTGATGATCGCACATGCGAGGAAAACGCCAAGGCAACGATTCCCTAGCCGGAGAGGGCTGAGACAGTCGAGGGATTCGTTCAGGGATGAACCGTAACCGAGAGAATCTGTCGAGCCTTCGACGTTGGGTCATCATCACCAACGACGGCTTCTCTTAATTCAGCGGGGGGGATGGTCCCGCAAACCGCCTTCACAGCCAGCCGGCACTCCGCGGATTGCCCCCAGGTTAAGGGAGAGAATTGTGGAAAGCCTCACGTGTTGTGATGCAAATTTTGCGTCGCAGTGCACATTCGTAAGTGACTGCTATCCAGGCAGTTCCGTTGACGCGAAAAGACGCAAGTGAACTAACCCGAAAGTGGGGAGGTGTTGCATAATTCATGGGTGTCTACGTAGTTCGACCTGGTATGAACCACCCATGTTTATCTCCCCCCGCATGGTTTCCGTGTTCCGGAAATCCCTGGCCCGTGCTCTGCAAGGAGCACGGGCATGCGCGCAGCCGCCAAGCGGCGATTGGGTCGGGCCTGACGGCCGTACGCCGAGCGCGAGGGCAATTTTGTCGAAAGCGTCAATTGTCAAAGATCTGATCGGCTCGCCTTCTTGGGCTGCCAGGAATCAGCCTAGCAGAACGGCTGGCCCAATTTCAACACGATTTGGCGCGGCGGAATTGGGAAGGACGAAGAGACCATCACATAGCCTCCCTCTTCCTCCGGGAGATGGGACATCGCCTTGGCATTTTGAGATAGTCTCTTACGGGGTTCTTCAGCGGCTTTGGCGATGGTTGCGGTTCGCGGAAGCCCTGAGATGGCACGCGGGTGGGCACTCTTTGTCCACCGCCCGGATGGGGGCTTGACGGTGCACTTGTGACGTCTGCGTACGGATGTGCGGATTTGGCAAGATACTCCGACAATAGGGAGCATGTCTGAAACGCCGAACATGCGTGGTGTCTCGCAGCCGGTTGTGGTGGTTAATCGAAATCTAATCAACCTTCGCAATCCAGCGGAACGATCACATTCGCAGGAAATGAGGCATGTGCCGGTTCCAGGCGTGGATACCGGTAGGTTTTTGGGGGGCCAGAGTTTCCACCACCCCACCCGAGATCAGGAGGCATGACGGCGCGGGAATGTGGTATCCATGGTATGCCGTTCGCCGCCGATCATGCCGCCATGAGGATACAGCACACCTGCTAGCACGCCGATGCGTAGCCCCTGCTGAATCAGGCGAGGCCCATCGTTGAGCCGCCGCCATTCAATTCTGGAGGACTGTTCAATGCACGGAGGTTTTTCCCGATGGTTCACCGCAACGCTGGCGGCCGCGACCATCTCGTTGAGTGGAACGCACGTCTGGGGACAAGACGGCCAGCCTTGGCAACCTTCCCCGGAGCCCGCTGCTGGCATCGAACAGCCGACGGAGTACATGGCCTCCACGACTTCGCTCAACGCTGACGGGCCGGTGGATCTGAGCCGACGCGTGGCCGAGTTGGAGCGGGCGCTGAAGGTCATGGACGAGAAGGCGGCCGCCGACAAGAAGAAGGCTTCCAGCAAGTTCACCGTCGTTCCGGGCGGACGGATCCAACTGGATGCGGCGGTGTTCGACCAGAACGCCGCCAGCAAAGCGCAGGTCGGCGACGTCCAGAACGGCCTTGAGTTCCGTCGTGCTCGAATCTTCGTCGGGGGCGAAGGCTTCGAGATCATGGATTACATGATCGAGATGGATTTCGCCAGCCTCACCCGGCCTGCGTTCAAAGACGTCTACTTTACGATCAAGGAACTGCCCTATCTGCAGAATCTGCGGATCGGTCATTTCAAGGAGCCGTTCGGCCTGGAAGAACTGACCAGCGATAACTCGACGACCTTCATGGAGCGTTCGCTTAGCGACGACGGCGCGATCATCCCCGGGCGTAATGTCGGCGTGATGGGGTTCGGCTATACGGAGGACCTGATGACGAGTTGGGCTGGCGGCGCGTTCGTCAGTCAGATTGGCGAAGATCCGCCGATCTATCAGAACGACGAGGCCAGCTGCGCGTGGACGATGCGAGCCACCCGGCTCCTATGGTACGATGATGCCAGCGACGGACGCGGTCTGTTCCACACCGGCCTGGACTACAGCTTCCGCACCTATGCGGACGACCTGCCTCGCGTCTGGCGTTCGCGCCCCGAGGCGCATCTGGCGCCGTACCTGGTCAACCTCTCCCTGCCGACTGACAACGAGCAGCTTTTCGGCGCCGAGGCGGCCTTCTTGTACGGGCCGTTCTCCGTCCAGGCGGAGTGGTTCGGCGACTTTGTCAACGGGCAGGGGGCCCAGCCGAATCACACCTTCCACGGCGGCTACATGTATATCAGCTACTTCCTGACGGGCGAACACCGGCCCTACGACCGGCAAAAAGGCGTGTTTGGCCGAATGAAACCGTTCACCAACTTTTTCCGCGTCCGCACCCTCGACGGGGATGTGGCGACCGGTTGGGGCGCGTGGGAGGTCGGATACCGCTGCTCGTATTTCGACGCGTTGGATAGCAGCCTGATGCACACGAACGGTGCGGGCGAGGTTTTGGATCATACCTTCGGTGTGAACTGGTACCTCAACCCGTACACCCGGCTCATGTTCAACTACGTCATGTCCGATGCCGATCGCGTGACTAGTGGGAACCTCATCCGGGACGGTCATCTCAACACGCTGGAAATGCGAGCCCAGATCGACTTCTGAGCACGGCCGAGCGCGACGGAAACGGAATTAAGGAATCCAACTGTCCCAGAACCGATCGGCTCGCCGTCTCACGCGGCGTGCCGCACAAGGAGATAAGAGGAATGAGGATTATCGCCCTATCGCTGACCCTGGCGGCGTGCCTGCTGCTGGTCCGGCCGGTCGTGGCCGGCGACGGCTGCGGCGCCGCGATTCGTTGCGCCCACTGCGGCTGCGGCGCGGCGTGCCAACAGGTGAGCTGCCAGATCGTGGCGGGCGTCACGAAAGTCAAGAAACACAGCTGGATCGTGAAGGAAGAACCGGTCTGTCCGCTGAAGCCGGGCTGCATCCCATGTCTCCACGACACGTTCGGCGGTCTGTTTGCTGGTCATGAAGCCGCTTGCACGGCGTGTGGCGAGGCCAGTTGTGGAGGAACCTGCGAGAAGGCCAAGTGCTTGGTGCCGCCCCAATGTGGAAAAGTCCGCACCAGGAAGGTCTTGGTGAAGAAGGAATACGAGGTCGAAGTGCCCGTCTACAAGTGCGTGGCGAAGTTTCTCTGCGGCGAGTGCGGCGTCGATCCGGCCGTGATCGGTCCCAAGCCGGGGCCCGGCCCCGCGCCTGGTCCGGTTCCGGTGCCTCCGATCCCGACCCCAGGTTCGATGCAGGGCGTGCCGATTCCCCCGCCGCCGGCCCCGTTGCCCCACCAGCGGGCCTCCGCCGAGGTCGCGCCCCTGCCAGCGGTCAACTGAAGACTCCGCATCCTCCGATGGGAGAATGCCGGGCGAGTGAACAGATTCGCAAGGAACATGCCCGGCGCGAACTCGACGAACCGGCCGCGGACCAAAGGCCCGCGGCCGGTTCCTTTTCTGGACGGGGCCTTGACGAGTCAACGGTCAGGCGTCTACACGATCATCACCTGGCGAGCCCGAGCCGACTCGTAGGCCTTTTCCATCAGGTCCATGATGTGCAAGGCGTTCTTGGCGTCGTTCATCAGAGGCTGGCAGCCCTTTAGCACGCAGTCGGCGAAGTACTCGCATTCCGCCGTATAGGGGTTGACGGCCTTGAAGGGAATCTTGGTGAACTTGCGAACCACGTCCTTCGTCTGCGTGGCGTCGTAGGCCGAGTCGCCCAGCCCAAAGATGCCTTCGATCTTCCCTTTGCTGCTTTGGCCGATGGTTCCCTCGGTGAGGACCGCGCCGCGGCTGCCGTAGATTTCCAGCCGGGTGCGGCTGGCCTCATCCGGGATGCAGTAGAAGCAGTCGATCGTGGCGTGAGCGCCTGACTTGAATTCGACCAGCGTCGTCGAGGCGTCGTCCGACTTGTAGTCCTGCACGAGCGTCCCGACCAACGCCGTGAGCCGGCGGATGGGGCCGGCGAAGTATTCCAAGAGGTCGTAGAGGTGGGTGGCCATGTCGATCAGGGCCCCGCCGCCGGCGAGTTTGGGGTTCTGCCGCCACGCGCCGTCGGTTTTCGGGTACCAGCACGACAGTTGGGCCCGCATGTAGACGAGTTTTCCCAGCTTGTCATCGAGGATCAGGTCTTTGATCTTCTGATGAGCGCCATGGAACTTCATCATGTAGCCTTCCTGGAGGATGATCTTCCGCTTGCGGCAGACCTCGACCGCCTCCTTGGCTTCAGCCGTGTTGAGCGTCAGCGGCTTTTCGCAGAGAACGTGTTTGCCGGCCGCTGCGGCCATCTTGATCTGCTTGGCATGGCAGCAGACCGGCGAGGCAATGTAGACCGCTTCGACGTCCGGGTCGGCCAGCAGCTGGGCCTCGGTCGCGTAGGCCTTCTTGACGCCGAACTTGGCGGCGATCTCGTCGACGTTCTTGACGTCCATCACGGCGACGAGCCGGCAGTTCTTGGCCTTGAGCATGCCGGGGATCGTGCGTCGCGTGGCAATGCCGCCCGCTCCAATCACGCCGATGTTCACTTTACCGTTGGGCATGGGGTGTCTCCTTGCAGGGGGTTCGCGGTAAGGGGAGGGGGCCTGCGGCAGTCTCCCCTGGTCACGTGGAAAAGAGCTGCTCCAATTGGGATACGGCCGAGTCGACGAGTCGCTCCGCGGCGCCAGGCTCATAGCGTGTGCTTCCGACCGTGGGCTCATAGCCTCCTTGGGCGAAGGCGTCGCGCCGAGGCATGTAACCGATGGCGTCGTTTGCCAGCCCGGCGACTAGGGTATGCCGGGCCGGCGAACGCTGCCGGATCTCCAGGCCCGACTCGCAGAAGTTCTCGCCCGGCAAGCCGGCCAAGGCCACTTCGCCGACGCGAATTGCCATCACTTCGACTTCGTCGGGCTTCTGCTGCTGGCGATACATCTTCAACCGCAGGTCGGCAAAGAACGCGTCGGGGAGTCCATCGACCTGGCCTTGGAGCGGGTTCCGTCGGGCTCCGTCCAAGACCCGTTCGCACCACTCGCGCTGAGCCTCGTCGATCTGGATTCGCGGCAGCGCGACCAACTGGCGAGATACGGCCAGCCGATCGGCAGCGACCGGAACCCGGGCGTTAATCGCCTCATGCGCCGCGACGGCAAGCATGTAGCCGACACGCTGGGCCATCTGGTACCCGCGGCCCTGCTGCGGCTCCCGGTAGTCCACATGGTTTACGTTGCCCGTGCAGCCGTTGAAGAACACGCAGGTGAAACCGCCGCCGATCGTTCGCGAGAGGGCCTCGGCCAGATAGCCGGGATAGTCGGCCGAGTAGAGCCAGTTGTCGCCCGCCAGAATCGCCGGATGGAGGGCGAAATTCACCACGGCGGCCGTTAGCCTGCCCGACTGTTCAACCGTCAAACAGGCCACCCGCGGATCGATCGGCCCCCAGGGGGCGTCGATCTGAGCGGGATCGAAGCCGGGGGCGAGCGACTCCCAGTTCATCTGCGTGGAACCGTCTTTGCGCCGCAGGCGGCGGTTGAACGAAAGCCGATCTTCCTGGGCATAGCCCACCGCCAGGGTAGCATTGGCGAGACGGTCGTTGGCCTGGGTTACCGCCGAGGCGGCTTTGGTTAGGGCTTCGTCCACGTCGCCTCGATACGGGGCGAACTCCATGCCGAAACTGTACTGGTCGTTGGTGGCCGGGCCGCTGTGGGTGTGGGTGGCGTGGATGAGGACATTCTCCGGCGGCACGTCACACTGCTGGCCGATCGTCCGACGCATCAAGGCGACGTTCTCCCGGTCGAGCATGCAGAGATCGACCGAGAGCACGGCCGCCTTGACGCCCTTCGGATCGGCAAAGACGATTGCCTTGGCACATAACGGGTCGTGCACGCCGCGCGAGGCGTAATCGTCGCGGAAGTTGCCCATCAGGGGCAGGCCGACGCGGGGGGTGATATCGACGGTAGCGACGCCAACTCTCATGGCACTTCCAAGATGGTGAAGAATGTCGAAGGTCGAAGGACCAAATGCCGAATGAATGACGAAGCACGAATGACCAAAACGCCATTCGTGCTTCGTTCTTCCGTCATTCCTTCGTCATTTGGACTTCGTCATTTGGACTTCGTCATTCGTCCTTCTAACTGTAGGCCTTAATCACCTTCACCAGGGCATTGCCAATCTGGACCATGTCCTCTTCGGTGAAGGTGGGATAGGCGAAGCAGGTGAAGGTGTGCTTCTCGTGCCACCGGGCGTTGGGCACGTCGACCTTCGAGTAGTCGACGCTCTCCGGATCGGCGTATTCCTTCGACACGAAGGGGAATCCCGTGCGGCCGAAGCCGTTTTGTGCGGTGAATGCCTTTTCCGTGTGGCACTGCGGCCAGAAGACTTTCCAGCAGGGGACGCCTTCGGCTCCGGCGGCTTTGACGAACGTCTGGATGTCGCAGTTCATCTTCTCGATGTCCAGCGAGAACGCGCAGACGAACCAGCCGTTCTGCCGCTCCTCGGTGTCGATCGGCATGTACTTGATCTGCGGCGTCTGGCCGAGGATGTCCATGAGGATATGGGCGTTGCGTTTGCGCGCCGGCATGTTCC
>JBDKTH010001381.1:0-4329 GCA_039680305.1 Thermoguttaceae bacterium
AGCGTCCACTGGCCATCATGATGCTCGTGCCGGCCGGCTCACCCGTCGATGCCGTCATCCGCGATCTTCTGCCCTATCTGACTCCGGACGACTTGCTGCTTGACGGCGGGAATTCCCATTTCACCGACACGACCTTTCGCGGCGAGATGCTCGCCGAGAATGGCATCCTCTACATGGGCGTGGGGATCTCGGGCGGCGAGTACGGCGCCCGGCACGGCCCGAGCATCATGCCTGGTGGCCCCCCAGAAGCTTACACGCGGGTGCAACCACTGCTGGAGGCCTCCGCGGCCAAGGTCGACGGAGATCCCTGTGTCGCCTATCTGGGGCCGGGCGCCGCGGGGCACTACGTCAAGATGGTCCACAACGGCATCGAGTATGGCCTGATGCGGTTGATCGCTGAAACCTACGACCTGATGAAACGTGGCCTCGGGCTCGATCACGAGGAAATCGCCCAGGTATATCAGCAGTGGGACGACGAGGAGTTTCACGCTTACCTGTTGGAGATCACGGCCCAGATTCTCCGGAAGATCGACGAGCAGACCGGGCGCCCTCTGGTCGACATGATCCTCGACGAGGCCGAGCAGAAGGGAACGGGGAGTTGGACCTCGGAAGACGCCCTGAGTCTGCAAATGCCGACACCGACGATCGACGTCGCCGTGGCAATGCGGGGCCTCTCGCTCTTGAAAAGCGAACGTGAAGAGGCAAGTCATCTCCTCGCCGGACCGGAGCCGGTGTTTCAGGGCAACCGAGCCGCGTTACTGGACCAACTGCGCGGCGCGCTATCCGCCAGTATGCTCCTTGTCTTCGCCCAAGGAATGGCCCTGCTCCACCGGGCATCGGAGGCCTACGAGTACCATTTCGATCTCGCCGAGGTGGCGAGGATCTGGCGTGGTGGGTGCATCATCCGCGCGGCGATCCTGGAGGAACTGTTGGCGGCCTACCGCGAGCAACCGAACCTGCTCCTTCATCCACGGCTGGCCTCCAGGATCGTTGATTGCCAGGCCGATTTGCGAAACGTGGTCGCGACGGGGGCTCAGCTTGGCCTTTCCATCCCGGCGATGATGGTTTCACTCGGCTACTACGACAGCTATCGCAGTGCCAGGATGCCGGCCAATCTGATCCAGGCCCAGCGGGACTTCTTTGGCGCACATACCTATGAACGCGTGGACCGAAAGGGCGTCTTCCACACCCACTGGACCTCGGCGGAGGAACACGTCTCGGCGGCCGTTGCAGGCACGCGGTCCTGACCGCCGGTCTTCGCCTACTCGTCGCATGCACAGCTTGGCTCAAGCCAGCTTCGGCCATCCCGGGCGACGAGAATCTCTGCCGATTCGGGGCCCCAGGTGCCAGCATCATAGTTGGGAAAGTCGCTCGGCGGGGTAGCGCCCCAGACGTCCAGGACGGGCGTCAAGATCGCCCAGGCCGCTTCGACCTGATCCGCCCGCATGAACAGCGTCGTGTCGTCCGTCATGATGTCCCAGAGAAGGGTCTCATAGGCGTCCGGTGACGGCTTGGCAAAGACGTCCCGGTAGCTGAACCGCATGTCCACGGGGCGGAGATGCATCTGGCGGCCTGGCTGCTTGGCCTGGAATCGCAGGACCACGCCCTCTTTGGGCTGGATACAGATCACGAGCCGGGCAGGCTGCCAGTCGAGTGTCGCCTCGGGAGGAAACGGCTGGTGCGGGGCGGCGCGAAACCGGATGGAAATCTCCGACACCGTGCGGCGGAGCCGTTTGCCGGTACGCAGATAGAATGGCACGCCCTGCCAGCGCCAGTTGTCGACAAACAGTTTGATCGCTGCGAACGTTTCCGTGCTGGAGTCGGGGCCGATGCCCGGCTCATCGCGATAGCCGGGCACATGATGGCCTCGCACCCATCCCGGCCCATACTGCCCGCGCGCGGCCAGCGAGTGCACGTCGCGGTGCGCGATCGGGCGGACGGCGTGGAGCACGTCCGACTTCCGGTTGCGGATCTCCTCCGCATTGAAGGAGACCGGCGCTTCCATGGCGACCAGGCAGAACAACTGCATCAAATGGTTCTGGACCATGTCGCGCAGGGCACCGGCCCGATCGTAGTAGCCGCCCCGGTGCTCGACTCCGACCTGCTCGGCGACCGTGATTGTGATGTGGTCGACGTAACGGCGGTCCCAAATCGGCTCAAACAGCGCGCTGGCAAAGCGAAAGGCGAGAATGTTCTGGACGGTCTCCTTACCCAAATAGTGGTCGATCCGAAAGATCTGCGGTTCGCGAAACTTCTCGAGCAGCGTGGCATCCAGTTGTTGGGACGATTCCAGATCATATCCCACCGGCTTTTCCACGACGATCCGCGCCCGCTGCCGATTGCCGGACAAGCCTGCCTCGCCGACGAGGCGAGCAATGGGCCCGAAGAGCATCGGCGGCACCGCGAGGTAGAAGATCCGATTGGCTTTCGCGTGCCATAGGGCGTCCAGTTCCTCCAGACGGCGGGCAAGCTCTTGATAGTGCGCCAACTGAGTGAAATCGGCGTGGCGGTACTGAATGCGTGCCGCGAAAGCAGCCCACGCCTCCTTATCGACCGTACCGCGACCGCAGAACTCGGCCGTCCCCTCATGGAGCCGATCACGCAGTTGATCGTCGGACATCTCCACGCGATCCAGCCCGATCAGGGCAAAGGCCTCGGGCAAAACCTTGTCGAGGTACAGATTGAACAGGGCCGGCACGAGCTTGCGCCGGGTCAGATCGCCAGCGACGCCAAAGATCACCAGGGCCGTCGGCGGGGGCCGGTCATGCTCATATTCCATTCCCATGCTCCTTTTCGAAATCCGAACGACCGGCGCGAGTCTCGCAGCAGTGCAAGCTGCCGATGCTTCGGCGATGGACCATCAGCCACCGCTTTCGCCTCTGTTGCAGGATTCGTGCCAGAACCAGAACCGCCTTTGCCGGATGGCTCCGTAGTGGGTTCGGAGGGCCAAGGACCCGTCCAGAAATAACCTGGAGATTTGAGCTACCAATGAAGCAACTGCCGTGGGAAGACTCCGGAAGGTGCACAGGAGGTGGCGGCAGTTGCTTCATTGACAAGCGACGACTTCCACGGAAAACTGCCGATGCCCCCCCAGTAGAAAGAGAGAATCCGCCGCTGGCCATGGATTACCAAACGTCAAAGGCTCGGCGGATTCTCTCTTTCTAGTAGCTCAAATCTCCAGGTTATTTCTGGACGGGTCCTAACAGTCGGCACAGGCGGAGGGCAGTCGGCAAAATTCCCCTGGCGGCCTATCACGGAGAGCCCAGAATCGGAAACTCAGGCGGAACCCTGCCAGCGTGCCAGAGCAAGCAAAGGGAAATAGAGTGGATAGTAGTGGTAGCGGAGGTAGAACACCAACGGAAAGCCGGTCCCGGTGAATTCGGATTCCGGCCAGGTGCCATCGACGTTTTGCGTCTTGAGGAGGAATCCGATCCCGCGGCGCACGGCCGGATGTTGTTCCAGGCCGCCGGCCAGCAGGCCAAGCACGGCCCACGCGGTCTGGGAGGCTGTGGGCGGCCCTTGGCCGCGGAGGCTCGGATCGGCGTAGCTATCGGCCGATTCTCCCCAGCCGCCCGAAGGTTGCTGATATTTCAACATCCACTCGATCCCCTTGCACACGGCCGGATCGCCTTTCGCGACGCCGACCGCGGTCAGTCCCGTCAGGCTCTGCCAGGTCCCGTAGATGTAGTTCACTCCCCAGCGTCCGTACCAGGCGCCGTCGGCTTCCTGGGCGCGGCGAAGATAGGCCACGGCGCGGTCCACGGCCGGATGGCCGAGACGGTACCCCAGTTGCCCCAGGCATTCCAGCACGCGCCCCGCCAGGTCCGGGGCGCTCGGGTCGATCATCGCATTGTGATCGGCAAAGGGGACGTGGCAGAGGAATTGGCGGTCGTTGTCCCGATCAAACGCTCCCCAGCCCCCATCGCGATTCTGCATCGCAAGCATCCACTGCACGCCGCGCTGGACCGCCGCGGTGATTCGCTGATCGCCCGGTGCCGGCCCCCCTTCCCGTCTGCCCAATGCCATAAGCACCATGGCCGTGTCGTCGACGTCGGGGTAGAAGTCGTTGCGGTACTCGAAGCACCAACCGCCCGGCTCGGCGTCGACGGTGTCCGACCAGTCCCCGCGGCAAAGGATCTGTCGGTCGACCAGCCACTGGACGCCCCGGTGGACCGCGGGCGAATCGGGCGTCAGCCCGGCTGCCGCGAGGGCTCGCAGGCTAACCGCCGTGTCCCAGACCGGCGACTGGCAGGGCTGGAGCCGGATCGAGCCGGTTGTCGGGTTGCGGAGGACAAGCCGCTCCAATTCTCGATGGCACGCCTGCACCTC
>JBDKTH010000047.1:0-9622 GCA_039680305.1 Thermoguttaceae bacterium
CCCAGTAGAAAGAGAGAATCCGCCGTTGGTCATGGATTGCCAAGCGTCAAAGGCTCGGCGGATTCTCTCTTTCTAGTAGCTCAATTCTCCAAGTTATTTCTGGACGGGTCCTAACCCGAGCACTCCAATTCCATCTCAAGGGAGTGGAATCTGTCGTCAAACGGGGTAAACTGGAAGGGCGAATCGCCTTGTTCGTCTTGTCCGTTGTTCTGTGCGACGCTCTCGGAGATGCTCGATGAATGTGCAGCAGGAGACACGTCCGTATCGGCTCAGTCGACGGGCCTTCATTGCTCAGGGATCTTTGTTTCTCGCCGGATCGGCCGCCGTCGGGTGGCACGAGATGCGGTTGTTCGCGGCGGACGACGGTCAGGCCCAACCGGCGGTGCGGATCGGGATGGCGACCGATCTGCACTACGCGGACAAGCCGCCGGCCGGAACCCGCTACTACCGCGAGACGCTGTCGAAACTCGCCGCGGCCGCCCAGCGATTCGAGCAGGCAGGGATTCACGTCTTCATCGAACTGGGGGACCTCATCGACGCTGCCGATTCGTTGGAGGCGGAGAAGGGTTACCTCCGGGAAATCGCCCGGCAGATCGCCGCCGTCCCCGGCCAGCCGCATTATGTCTTGGGCAACCATTGCGTCTATGCCATGACCAAGCCCGAGTTTTTGGAGATCGTCGGTCAGCGCGAGACGTATTACTCGTTTGACAAGGGCGGCTGGCACTTCATCGTGCTCGACGGCTGCTTCCGTGGTGACGGCACGTCCTATGGCCGGAAGAATTTCGACTGGAAGGACGCGAAGATCCCGCCGGCCGAAGTCGAGTGGCTCCGCGAAGACCTGCGGCGGACACCGCACAAGAGCGTGGTGTTCATCCACCAGCGTCTCGACGTGGAGAATCACTACGGGGTGGAGAACGCTCCGGAGATTCGCAAGGTTCTTGAGGCGTCCGGCAAGGTCGCGGCCGTGTTCCAGGGGCACTATCACAAGAACGATTACCGCCAGCTGGCCGGCATCCATTACTGTACGCTGGCGGCGATGATCGAGGGCTCCGGCGAGGCGAACAGCGCCTATGGCGTCATGGATCTCTTCGCTGGCGGCGGCATTCGCATTCGCGGCTTCTGCAAGCAGCAGGGCTATCAGTGGGCCCTCACGGGATCGTAACGGCCAGCATCGTCGCGGAACCCGCCATGCCCGTATTCCATGAGGCCTGGCCGGCCGACGCAGGAATCAGCACGGTCTCTCCCGTGCGGAACCATCGCTGGTAACCGTCGTTGGTCTGCAACTGGATCATCCCGGCCAGGACCATCCAGATCGACATTTGCCCGGCATACGGGGCCAGCAGCTCGCCGTCGACGGCGTAACGTTCCATGCAGAAGTACGAGCAGTCGACGAGGCTCTCGCCCTGCACGCCGCACCCAACTCCGTCCAGCTTCGTCGGCGTCACCGGCCGAACAGGACCGATCGACCAGTCGATCGCCTGCAGGGCTTCTGTGCGGTGGAGGGTTCGCGGCTTTCCGTCCGGGCCGAGGCGGTTCCAGTCGAACAAGCGGAACGTAGCGTCGCTCGTCTGCTGGACCTCCGCGACGAGGATTCCGCCGCCAGCCGCGTGCACGGTTCCGCAGGACAAAAGGAGACAATCGCCTGGCTGGGGGTTAAACGTGTGGAGGCACTCGGCCACGGTCCCGGCGTCAAGATGCCGCTCAAGATCGTCGCGTGTCGTTCCGGGGCTAAGGCCGGCGTAAATCCGACCGGTGCTCTCGGCGTCGAGTACGACCCACGCTTCGGTCTTCCCTGATTCGTTGCTCAAGAGCGCCCGGGCGAGCTGGTCGCTGGGGTGAACCTGGACGGACAAGAGGTCGTGGCAGTCGAGGAATTTGATCAACAGCGGGAACCGGGGCGTTGCCGGGGCCTGGTTGCCTGCGAGCTCTTCGGCATGGTGTTCCCACAACTCGGTGAGCGTGATGCCGCACCATGGGCCTTCGGCCACGCGGCTCACGTGGAGCGGGTGGGCGCTGATCTCCCATGACTCCCCAAACGGCCCATCCGCCGGCAACGCCTTGTCCAGCCGATCCTTCAGACGCCGCTGGCCCCAGATCTGCGGTCGGAAGTAAGGCTCGAAGACAAGTGGTTGCATGCGACTTGGTAATTTGGGACAAGGGCGTGACGAGTACCGACGGTTCGGACCCGTCCAGAAATAACTTGGAGAATTGAGCTACTAGAAAGAGAGAATTCGCCGAGCCTTTGACGCTTGGCAATCCATGACTAACGGCGGATTCTCTCTTTCTATTGGGGGACTGGTGGATGCTTTGGCAGTCTTTCCGGGAATTCGTCGTTCATCAATGAAGCAACTGCCACCACTCCCCAATGCAGACTTCCGGTGTCTTCCCACGGCAGTTGCTTCATTGGTAGCTCAATTCTCCAAGCTATTTCTGGACGGGTCCTTCGTCGATGGCATCTGTCGTTCCCAGAAGGGGGCCGACGATCGACGATGCCAACTGTATCGGTGTTGCCCGTGGCATGTCAAGGTCCAAGCGAGCTGCCCTCCTGTCCAAAGTCTCACAGCCAGTCTAGCGTTCTCCCTCTCTGGTTGGGGGTGGGACGAACGCAAATGCGCAAGCTATGTGAGCTTTGCGCTGACCCAACTGCGCACGGTCGAATCTCGGCTGCGGTAGGTGTACCCAGGCCGGGCTCGCGACCTGGCTTGTCAGCCAGCCGGCTCGCTGTCGCTCGCCAGCTCCAGCATCCGCATCATCGCGTCGACGGTCCTCGAGCTTTCGTGAGGCGTGCAGACTTGAGGCTCGAAAGAGGCTCGGTGCTTGATTCCTTCGAATGTCGCCAGGAGCCAGTCGGCGAGCCATCGCGGATCATTGACCTTCAGCCGGCCCGCAGTGCATGCTGCGCGAATGAGGCTGACGTACAGTTCCCGAACCGTGTCATAGAACTGGGCCCAACTAGCCCGGATTTCCGGGTCTTCCAGGCCCAGGGCGAATATCTCGGTCGAGAACCGCCGCTTTCCGCGATCGAACAGGCACATGTTCACGGACGCCTGCCAGGCACAGCGGATCCGGTCCAGCGGATCGCTCGCCTTGCCGATGGCCTCATGGGCCTGTTGCTGCCAATTGCGATAGTAGACCGCGGCCGCGGCGAGAATCAACTCTTTCTTCGACTTGTAGTACCAATAGAGGCACCCCTTGGTGACCCCGGCGTTCGCCGCAATCTCGTCGAGCGTCACGCGGTTAATACCTCGCTCCCCAAAGAGCTCGTACGCGCTTTGGGCAAGCGATTCCCTGATGTGAGGAGTCTCCGCCTTCATCGATTCGCGTCGCATCTAGCTAGCCGGTCATCTCCGCCTGCCGCATTCCAAGGCCCTGGCCAATTATACTTCCGAGTATGTCCGCCAGCAAGCCGCCCCCGACCGACCCCTTCATCCTCGGATGCCCGCCGCGTGCGTTGTTCTCCGCATAAACCGCGTCAATCAAAATCTCTTGGGGGGTAGTCGCTTCGGTGTCTTGACAGCGACGCGTCCAGCATTATACTCGCCGGTATGTTGATACGGAGGATGCGTCCCCGCCGCATGCGTGGCGGGCCCCGGAGCGAGGTTACCATCTCTCTTCTGCGAGGATCCAGCCATGATCGAACTCGGCTTCCATACGGACAACTGGCGACCGCTCAGTCAGAGCTTCGAAACGGCCGTGGAAAAAGGAGTCGCCCTTGGGCTGCGGCACGTGGAGTTCGCCGTCGTCAACGGGCAGAACTTCCTCCAGGCCATGGGCTACGACCCGGCCGTGTCGCTCCAGAGCAACGGGCGGGCGTTGCGACGCTATCTGGACCAGCGCGGCGTGGTCGTCTCGCAAATCGATGGCTCCTTCCCGCTCATGGGGCCCGCCGGCTCGGCCTACGGCGTCGAGTACGTCGAACAGTCGATCCGCTTTGCCGCGGAAATCGGCTGCCCGATCGTCGACACCACCGACGGCGCAATGGAGATCCAAGGCTTCTCCCGCGACGAAGTCTTTCGGATCACCTGCGACAACTACCGGCAGTGCCTCTCCTGGGCCGAGGACTATGGGGTAACCCTCGCGGTGGAGCCGCACGGTCCCTATACGAACGACCGGGAGTTCATGCACCGGCTCTTCGAGCATTTTCAGTCAGAGCACCTCAAGTTGAACCTGGACACGGGCAACACGTTCATCGCCGGGCACGACCCCTTGGAATACTGCAAGGAGTTCCGCGATCAACTGGTTCACTGCCACATCAAGGACGTGTCCGAGTCGCTCTGCGCGGCAGTCCGCGGCGTGGAGACTGGGATCGGCAGTTCCCAGGTGCCGATCGGCGGCGGAGTGAATGCGGAGAACATCACACGCGTTTTGCGGTATCTCCAGGACACCGCGTGGGACGGCGTCGTGGCGATCGAATGCTACGGCTCCGATGACAACATGCAGCGGAGCGTAAAGTTCCTGCGCGAGGTGCTCGCCGGGCGAGAAAGCCCTGGTCTCGCCGTGAACCCATGTCCGTCCGCGTGCTGATTGTAAGGCCAGATCGCTGTTCGTCTTCAAAAGGAGAAGCTCATGTCGTCGGAGATGAATCGTCGCCTGTTCGTGAAACGTTCGGCCCTGGCTTCGGCCGGTGCGGCCCTTGCGATGACGCCCGGCAGCGGGCATGCCGCCGACGCGGGAGGCAAATCGCCGGCCTCGGTGCCCGCCGCGGCGTCGCCGGGCGAGATGCCGACGGGCAAGATCGGCGATATGAAGATCAGCCGCATCTTGCTGGGCGGCAATCTCCTGACCCACTACACCCACGCCCGGGATCTGAGGTACACCTACAATCTTGCCAAGCACTACAACACGCCCGAAAAGATCTTTGAGACGCTGGCCCTGGCCGAGGCCCAAGGGATCAACACGCTGGTGATCCACACGGCGGCCGGGGTGCGTGCGATGCTCCGGGAGTACCGGGAGAAACGCGGAGGCAAGATCCAGGCGATCATCTGCCCAACCGCGCCGATCGAGCCCGGCTTGGCCAAGTACGGAGCCGAGGTGCAGCAACTGGTCGACGAAGGTGTCGAGGCGATTTACCTCTGGGGCGTACGTGCCGATCAACTCGCCAAGGACGGCCAGATCGACCTGCTCGCCAAGGCCGTGGAGTATGCCAAGGCCCAAGGGGTGCCGTCGGGCGTGGGGGCCCACTCGCTGGACGTCGTCGCCGCCTGCGAGAAGCACCAGGTCAAGGCCGACTTCTATATCAAGACCTTCCATCACCACAATTACCCGAGCGCCAAGCTGAATTTCGACTCGATGTGGTGCGCCAATCCCGAGGAGACCCTGGAACTGATGCGCAAGGTGGAAAAGCCTTGGCTCGCCTTCAAGGTGATGGCCGCCGGGGCGATTCCGCCCAAAGACGCGTTCCGCTATGCCTTCGAAAACGGGGCCGACTTCGTCCTGGCCGGGATGTTCGACTTCGAGATCGCCGAGGACGTGCGGATCGCGAAGGAAGTCCTCGCGAGCATCCCCAAGCGGACGCGTCCGTGGCGAGCTTAATACTACCACTTCACCGGGCAATGATCGTTTATTGCTCCTCAGGCTGTCAACGTTGAGATCGGCCGGCGGTGACACACGCTATGAGTGGATTACTTCCGCAGCGGCAGACCTTGCAGCACGAGGCGATGGCCACACGGTTCAGCCTCACGCTCGTGCACGAGGATCCCCGGTACGCCCGTCAGGCCGCGGCCACTGCGTTTGCGGAGTTGGATCGAATCGAAGGGCATCTGAGCCGGTTTATCGCCACCAGCGATGTTTGCCGCCTCCAGCAGTTGCGCCCGGGCGAGACGGCGGTCGTGGCACTCGACACGTTTCGCTGTCTCACGGTGGCCCTGGAGTTGCATCGGCAGACCGCCGGGGCGTTCGACGTCACCTATCGATCCGCGCCCAGATCGTTGCCTGAAAGCCGGTTGCGGCTCGACCCACGCGGGTGCACCGTGACGGTCCTGGCCGAGGGCGTCGAGATCGACCTGGGCGGGATCGGCAAGGGGTTTGCCCTGGACGTCATGGCCGACGTGCTGCGGCAGTGGGAGGTCGACCGGGCCCTGCTTGCGGCCAGCACCAGCACGGTCCTGGCAGTTCGTCCGCCGACGGATGCGCCGGGATGGGCCGTTCAACTGGGGCCGGACCGCGATCTGCAACATCGAACCTTGGCCCACGCGGCCTGCAGCGGTTCGGGGATTTCGGTTCACGGGCGACACATCGTAGATCCCCGGCAGCATCGCCCCGCCCAGGGCTCGGTCAGCAGTTGGGCTCTCGCCCCCACCGGGGCCGAGGCCGATGCCCTTTCCACGGCCTTCATGATCATGTCGGCCGAGGAGATCCGCCGCTACTGTGACCGACACCCGGGAGTGTCGGCATACGTCCTGGCTTTGCCTGACGACCGCCTGTTGGCCCTGAGCGGTTGACCACCAGACCAAATCTCACGAGAGAGGATACGCGGATGAAACGACGTGACTTCTTGACAAGCGGTCTGGCGGCCGGGGCCGGAGGGCTTTTCTTGGCCAAACAGGCTCCTTCGCTGGCGGCCGAGCCTACGGCAGACCGCCTGGACGTGGCGTTGATTGGCGCGGGCAGTCAAGGGCGGCTCTTGTTGGAGGCGGCCCTGGCACTGCGAGGCGTCCGCATCCGGGCGGTTTGCGACATCTGGAAGTATCGCCGCAATTCGGCCCTGGCGTACCTCAAGAACTACGGCCAGGAGGCGAAGGAGTACGAGGACTATCGCGACCTGTTGGCCCACGAAAAGGGGCTCCATGTGGCGATCGTGGCCACGCCCGACTTCGTGCATCCCGAGCAGGTGAATGCCTGCTTGAAGGCAGGCTCGCACGTCTACTGCGAAGCGATGATGGCCCCTACCCTGGCCGGCGCACGTTCCATGGTGCAAACGATGCGCGAGACCGGCCGACTGCTTCAAATCGGCTATCAGCGGCGCAGCAATCCTCGCTACATCCACGCCTACGAAAAGCTGTTCAAGGAAGCCGAACTGCTGGGCGAGTTGACCAGCCTCAGCGGCCAGTGGAGCCAGGCCATGGTCGAAGACCTCGGCTGGCCAAGGCGATTCGTGATCCCCGACGACCTGCTGGCGAAATACGGCTATGCCAACATGCAGCAGTTCCGCAACTGGCGGTGGTTCCGCAAACACAGCGCCGGACCGCTGGCCACGTTTGCCGCCGGTCAGCTGGACGTCTTTTGCTGGTTTCTCGGCGCGACCCCGACGTCGGTGATGGCCAGCGGCGGGGTGGATTACTACAAGGACCACGAGTGGTACGACAATGCGATGGCCGTGTATGAGTATGCAACGCCGGATCGCACCGTGCGAGCGGCCTATCAGATGTTCTTGACGACAACGGCCGGCGGCAGCGGCAGCTTCGAGAAGCTGATGGGGACGGAGGGGACCATCAAGCTCGCGGAGAACCCGAAATGGTCGGGCGTCTATCATGAGGCCAACGCCGTGGAGTGGGACGACTGGGTGCGGCGTGCCTACCTGGTCAAAGTGGGCATGCCGCCGGAAAAGAAGCCCGACGCCAAGCCCGAGGACCCCAACGCAGTGGCCGTGCGCGAGACGGGGCAGGTTGTCCCCTATGACATCCCCGTCCAGCTTCATCAGCCGGTCTGTCAGCCGCACCTGGAGAATCTGCTGGATGCCGTTCGCGGCAAGGCCAAGCTGACCTGCCCGGCCGACGTGGCACTACGGAGCGAAGTCGTGGCCATGCGCACGAACGAGGCGATCCAGGCCCGGAGACCGATGGGGTTTGCCCCGGGTGACTACGAGATCTAGAAGGCCGTCGTGGCCTACCGTTTCTTGAGCGTCACGCTCATGCCGCCCCCGCTTGAATAGAACACGGTTTCCACGTCGGGATTGGTCGTGATCGCCTTGAGAAACGCGGGATCGGCCATCCTCGCATTCATGTTGTGGGCGAGGATTAGTCCGCCGGGCCGCACCAGGGGCAGGAGCTTGTTAAAATAGTCCAGGTAACCCTGCTTGTCGGCGTCGATGAACACCAGATCGATCGGCCCTTTGTGTTGGGAGACCGTCTGATGGGCGTCGCCCTCGACGATCGTGATCAGGTCGCTCACGCCGGCCACCGCGAAGTTCTTTCTCGCCAGCGCTGCCGTATCCGGGTCGATCTCGTGGGTGACGAGCTTGCCGCCGGTCTTGCGCAAGGCCAGGGCGAGCCAGATGTCGGAATGGCCATTGGAGGTGCCGATTTCGACAATGCTCTTCGCATCGATGGTCTCCGCCAGCAGCCGCAGCAGCCGGCCATCGGTGGCCGGAACATTGGCCATCCAACCCTGCGATTGTGGAATCTCCTGGAGCAGTTTGAGGATCTTCGCTTCGGCGTCGTCTTTAGCCGTGGGGGCGGCGTCCAACGAAGCCTGCTGACCCTCGCCTCTCGGCCCCATGCCAGGGCCGCGAGGGCCACCAAAGCCCTCAGGGCCGCCGGGCCTGCCAGGTCCATCGGGGCCGCCTCGCCCGGGCCCGGTTGGACGGAGTTCCTCGCGGCTGAGCTTGCCGTCGTCGTTCTTGTCGAGCTTCTTGAGCGACTGGCTGGCGCCGGCGATCTCCTCGGCCGACAACTCGCCATCGCCGTTGGTGTCGAGTGCCTGCATCACGGGGTGCATGCGCATCGGATCGAACTGGCCGCCCGGCCCCTGACGAGACGCTTGGCCCCGTCGTGGCGACTGTGCCAAGCCCCCGTCCGTCACTAGCAGAATGATCGAGAGACCCGCGAGAGAGACTGCCCAGAATCTCATTGTCGTTCTCCTGGTAATGGTGGTGACAAAACGCGAAACATCGCCATGAGAGGCGACAGGCCACTCGTCGGTATCGAACAGTGACCTCCAGAATTCCAGGCAGGCAGCCAAAAGCGTTTGCTTCGGGCTGCCTGCCTGTTCTTTCAAGATGCGTGCCGCTTGAATGATATGCTCCAACGCGGCCATTATCTACCTTTGACGAGCCCAAGTTGGCGGTCTACGGGACGGACCCACTCTTCTCACTTGCCCTCGCGGTCACGAGGCGGCGGCTGGCGATCATCCGCGCCGCGATCCCGTCGCGGACCGTCGGTCTTGGCTTGACGCTTCAAGGCATCGCCTTTGGGAACCGGACGCCCGGCTTCGGCCTTCGGGCCAGGCCGCGGGCCATCGTTTTTGGTGGCACGCTTCAAGCGGTCGCCCTTCGGCGCAGGTCGCGGGCGATCCGCTTTGGCTTCACGTCGCGGGCCACCGTCGTACTTCGCGAACGAGTCGCCTTGCGGACCACGCTTGCTCCACTTGTCGCCGTCGCGATCGCGTCGCGGCATCGGGCGGTCTTCCGGGCAGCGGTCATGGCGCCGGCCTTCAGCTTCCGGACCACGGCGCGGGCCACCGTCGTGCTTCGCGAAGGAATCGCCCTGCAGACCACGCCTGCTCCACCTGTCGCCATCGCGGTCACGGGGCGGCATCGGACGCCCTTCCGGGCTGCGGTCATGGCGTCGACCGTCTGCGTTCGGTCCGCGGCGCGGGCCGCGGTCGTAGTTCGCTAAGAAGTCGCCTTGCGAACCACGCCTGCTCCACCTGTCGCCGTCGCGGTCACGGGGCGGCATCGGACGCC
>JBDKTH010000478.1:0-4208 GCA_039680305.1 Thermoguttaceae bacterium
GCAACAAGGCTAACGCGATCGAGACGACCGACGGGCCAAAGCCGGCATACCAGGCGATGAAGATCACCGGCACGAGAAAGGTAACGATGGGATACCGCTCACCGAGATACGGATCCAGGAGCATGCGTACCCCGAGTGCCAGGAGAATGGCCACGATACTGCTGCCGTACCGCAGCACCTCGCTTCGGACTTTTCCGAACATACGGAAGCCTCTCCGCTGGCACCCCGATCACATGCGGAGGCGATTTTTGGGATTGCCTGACAATTCGACAATCCGCGGCTTGGGAAGCATTCGGGCAACAGGTGCTTGCTTCTGCTGATGGCCGGCCAGTCTTCATTGCCACTAAATAGCCATTCTATGCAGCCGGGGCCACGCTCCCATGCCACTAAGTGCGGGTATCCGGGTGGCTCTCTCGCTACTGCCAGGGGGAGCCGGTTGACCGGACGCCCCTAGAATTGCCGTAGTCCCGGTTTCACTCTTCCCCAAAAAAGGAGACCTCCCATGGCAAGGACTATTCGCTACGTCGTCGTTGCTCTCGTGGCATTCGTGCTGGGCGGACTGTCGTCCCACTATCTTGGCTATGCGCAAGAGCAAAAAGGAACCCCGTCCGGGGGAGCGGAAACGCGGCAGTTTGCCATTGAGGGAATGACCTGCCAGGGCTGCGTCGACACGATCACCCAAGCTTTGACCAAACTCCCCGGCATGCAGTCGGCCAAGGTGTCGCTCGACGAAAAGAAGGCGGTCGTTGTCGCCGATCCAGCGCAGGTACCCAACGAGAAGATCGAGGCGGCCATTGTGGCGGCAGGCTACCAAGGTCACCTGCTCCAGGCCGGACAAACCATGCCGAGCGAGCACGCCATGATGACGAAGCCTTCGGCCAAGCAAGCGGTCATGGTCAACATCACACGTGGCAAGAACGAGCTCCATGCGGTCTCGATGGGGTTGGGACTGGCCCAATCGGCCCTCAAGGATGGCCGGAAAGCGGTCGTGTTTCTCAACGTCGACGCCCCGGTGTTTGCCGCCAAGGCCTTGGGCGACGACGTCAAGTTCGCCGACTTTCCTCCTGTCCGCAAGATGCTCGCCGACTTCATCGCGGCCGGCGGCCAGGTCCTGGTCTGTCAACATTGCGCCCACGTCGTCAAACTCAACCCGGAGGACCTGATCGGTGGAGTCTCGATGAGCGAGCATGGGAGCGTGCTAGCGACGCTCACTCCGGGAATGGTCGTCTTCTCGTACTGAAGGGGCGGGCCGGTCAGCGGACCAATCCCATCCGCGAGAAATTGGGGAAGAAGGGGAAGGGAATCGGAGTCCCCGGAATCCGGTGCCAGGAATGGGGCCAGTAGAGCACGACCGTCTCGCCCATCAGCAAGTCACGGTTCACGTAAAACTCCTTGGCGTCCCAAAGACGGCTATCCTTGCTCATCGGGCTGTTGTCGCCCAACATGAAAAACTGGTCCGCGGCCAGTTGGAACTCGACATCCCGTCGATACCGAAAGGCGTTCCACTCGCTCGGGCTGGAGAAGAACTCCGGCACCCGATCCGGCGAACGGTTCTGAAACGGATAGTCCGATCGGGTCGGATCGAGATCGGTCGGAATCCCCGGGGAGACTGCCTCGCCCTTCACTTGCTGAGCAATGTAGTAAATATCCCGCAACACCTTCAAGTGCCGGACTTCCACGGCCGCGTCGCGCGAGCCGATCCGCACCGGTTCGAGGTCATCGCGGTTCGGCACCGTCGTGTCGGCTATCGACGCATCATAGGTCGTAGGCTGATCGAACGACACCACGCGACCGTCCAGCCAGAGGACGAGTTGCTGATCGACGTTGGCAAACCGCACCCGATGCGTTCCCGGCCCGCGGATCCCGGCCGAGGAGGTCGGGCGAAACGCGTCGACGCCGCGGATCGCCAGTCCCACCGTGCCTTGGGCCAGGTCCAGCCGGCAGAGGAAGTGCTGCCCGCCTTTGACCAGATCGACGACGACTTCCCCGCGGTTGCCCGTGGCGTTGATCTCGAAATCGACCATCAGGTCGCCGACCCAGTTCAGGCCGAGCGTCGACGGATCCGGGGGCTGCCCGAAACCGCCGGGCAGTGGCTCCGGCGGGCGGCGATCGGCGAACCGGTGAGCCGACCAGCCCTCGCCCGTGTCGTACGCCGTGAAATCGGTGATCAACTGAGCTTTCGGCTTTGCCGGCTCCACCGCCCAGACGCCCATCCGGTAGGCCCAATTCTGGTACGTCGGCACGGTGTGCCGATAGGCCAGCCAGACCTCTTCCGACGCGGTGCCCTTGGTCTGGAACGACTTCAAATCCTCGGCGACGACCCAACCACCGGCCGTGTCCGGCTCCATCGGCGCCCAGCGCATCGGCCATCCCTTGCGAACTTGCTCGGACAGCACGTAGTCGTTGTCGTAAACCGGCTGCATCGTGGCCAGGATCTTCGCCGGCGGCTTGCGTGCGATCTCAAATCGCCCCCCCCCTTCCGGTTTGATCCAGACATCACCGTACTGGATCCGCACCGTCTCGTTGGGCAACCCGGCAATCCGCTTGATGAAGTTGGTCTGGGCACGCAAGGGATACCGGAAGACGGCCACGTCCCACCGCTCGGGATCGCGCAGTCCGTAGATGAACTTGTTGACCAGGATGCGGTCGCCACTGTAGGACGGATAGCGCCGGTCCAGGGTGTTGTCGCGGCTGAGATCCATCGTGAAGCGACACATCGGGCAGGTGCCGGTGAACACCAAGAAACCGGTCGGCCGGCCGGTTTCGTCCAACTCGTCGCCCGCCCCCACCTGAAACCCGTAGCCGCACTGCGGACACCGCACATCCTTGTGCCGCCCCATGAGGGTTGGGGCCATCGAGCCGGTGGGGATCACAAAGGCCTCCACCGCAAAGGCTCGCACGATCAGCGTCCACGCCAAGATCAACACGAGCGATTCGATGAAGTCGCGAATCGCCGCAGGCGAAGGCAAGATTCGTCGCCCGGCATCCTTCGGAGGCTTCTGGCCACGGTCGCCCGACCGTTCAGACCTCGGACGCTTCGATTTCCCCTCCGGGCGTGATGGCGACACGATCTCCCCCTTCTGCTCATTCTGGGCAGGCCCACAGTATCCGATTCTACGCCGCCAGGCAATCGCGAAGCGCCGCCGACTCACGAGGCCAATGGGGTTCTTAGGCACAAATCTGGCTGGGGGAATGATCCTCCAAACCGCCTCCGCCGCCGACCGGCCCTCCGCGGATCACCCCCAGGTTAAGGGAGAGAATTGTGGAAAGCCTCACGTGTTGTGATGCAAATTTTGCGACGCGGCGCATATTCGTAAGTGACTGATAATACGACAGTTGCATTTGTGCGAAAAGACGTACGTGAAATAACTCCAAAGTGGGGATGTGTTGCATAATTCATGGGTCACTACGTATTTCGGACAGGCATGTACCACCTATGCCTACCTCCCCCCGCATGGTTTCCGTGTTCCGGAAGTCCCTGGCCCGTGCTCTGCAAGGAGCACGGGCCGTGCGCGCAACCGCCCTCAGCGCCTGGGTCGGGCCGGGCAGCCGAGCGCGAGGGCCATTTCTCAAAAGCGTCAATTGTCAAAGATCCAAGCGGCTCGCCTTCTGGGCTGCCAGAAATCAGCCTAGCACAACGGCTGGCCCAATTTCAACACGATTTGGCGTGGCGGAATTTGGGAAGGACAAAGGACAAAGGACTAAGGAAAGACTAAGCACGAAGAGTCTGTTCCATAACTCCCTCTCCCTCCGCAACATTATGCAACAGCTAGCACCATCCGTTGAAAAATAGGGACTTAGGTGTCGTCCGGACGCCACAGAAGCATTGCCAGCACGCACTTAAGTCCTTATTCTCCAACACCCCCTGCTAGCTGATGCATAATGTTGCTCCGGGAGAGGGCCGGGGTGAGGGGAACTGTTGATGCCCGTATCCATGGCAATTTCCCTTCCCCTGACAATCTCCTGGAGGAGAGGGAATCGCAGTCAGACTGCTTCTGGAACAGACACAAGGACCGAAGACGGTGTGACGCGTACCGCCAGTGGCACCCGACACCGCACCGAAGAGGCAACTGACAATAGGCCCGCGAAGCCATCCCTGCCCCCCATGCTTATTCCCTGCGCCCTATTCCTCCATCGCCATCGACTGGCAATCCATCCAGGTGGGAGGATAGAATGAAGGGCTCTCGGAGGCCCCCTTCATTGAATCG
>JBDKTH010000390.1:0-7556 GCA_039680305.1 Thermoguttaceae bacterium
GCCGCCCCCGAAGCCTATCCGCACGCGCAGCGCATCAATCCGGGCTACGCCGTGCGGCCGCTTCTGCCCTGGGAGCTGAGCCTTCTGGAAGCCGTCTTGCGCACGCTTCCCGACTTCATTGCCCGGCGCGAGCCGGAACAGACGGTTTCTGTCCAGACCGGGGCCGGCGCCATCGAGCTTCGGTTGGCCTGGATGGAAGTTTAGGGCCCGCTATGAAGGACCAAGGACTGCTGCGCGTCCTTGCTTCTTCATGTTTGCCCAACTTATTCCTGCGCGGGCCCTTAGACGGTGGACTGCTTCGCGGCCCCGGTCGATGGCGTGACTCCGAGCCGGGCCGTGCCGGCCCGATTTCTTCCCGGCACGCCCCGGCTCTGACGGAGCTCACCTAATACTCCTGCGGCCCCTGCCGCTGTGGCCCCTGCTGCTCGAACGGTTGTTGCATGTCGAACTCTTCGACGGGCTGCCGCAGGTTGGAGCGAATGCGATCCCGCATCGCGCTGCGGAGTCGCTCGCGTTGCAGCGGGGTGAGGCCGCGTTCCAGGGCCGGGCGCTGTTCCGGGCCGCGCATCAGGCTCATGTGGTCTTCCACGGCGTCGTGATAGCCATCCGTATAGCCTGCCCGGTAAGCCTCCGCGAGGGCGTTGAGCAGTCCGCGACGTGCCGGCCGCGCTTGGCCCCGCTCCTCGGCGCGTTCCTTCATCGCCTGGCGTTCCCCTTCGAACCACTGGCGGAGCCGCTCGGTGATGCCGGGCTTTTCCTGCCGGGAATTGATCTCATCTTCGGAATCATCGAAGGGCTGGGCAAGGGCCGAACCCATTCCACCAAAACTCACCACGGCCGCCACCAACGCGGCCAGCGTCCATCCCGTCATCCAACGTCGCATGGTCTCCGCTCCTTGTTTTCCTCGAGTTTGGTTCAAGACGCACCGGATCGAGAAGGCCCCGGCACTGCCGCATGCTCACCGCCAGGGGGTGACGACGACACGTCCGCAGCATGCACGGGCTCCCACGCATGTTGAAGATCAGCAAATCACATTCCATCCAGCGTGAAGAGACGCAAACGCAGGCGGTTGGGCAATAAGGAAGTGGCCCGTCGTGTCACGTCCTGCAACCAATCAGGTCACCATGAATGGAATGGCATCAGCCCAAGCCCTGGCCGGCGCGGTGTCACCCGGTCAATCTGTCGCGAGGGGAGGGGAGACGACGTCGCTTTACCAGGGCGGCGCCAAGAGAACGCCTCGCTTCTTCCAGAACTTCCACACGACGCGGTACTCGCCGCGCAGATTCTCACGGAATGAGCCTTGGCCAAACGGGGCGAGCACTAGGGCCACCGGCGTTGCGAGAACGAAGACCACCGGGATCAGAACTACCCAGCACAGCAGCGCGACGATCAGACCACCGATCGTTCGAAGAATGGTATCCATCGCACAGCCCACGCGTGGAAGGAGTTCGGTCAAAGCACGCCCGTTCACCACCATCCTAGCCTGACGGCTGGAGCGATGGAAGGACCCGGCCGGCGGCGTGGCAGCCCAAGGGGCTTGCGTATCACGCGAGATTGATCATAATAGCGGCCAATACATCCGGTCTCATTTCGATCCCCGAGGAGAGCGACGATGGCGGTTGAGCCGATGCTTGCCCATAGCGTCTATTTCAAACTCATCGACCATTCCCCGGAGGCCAGGCAGCATCTGGTCGAGGCCTGCCGGAAGTACCTTTCGGGCCATACCGGCACCGTCTGCTTCGCGGCTGGGATTCTGGCTGACGATCTCGCTTGGGACGTGAGCGACCGCGACTTCGACGTCGCCTTGCACCTGGTGTTCCGCAACCGGGCGGCTCACGACCAGTATCAGGATTCCGACCGCCACCTGAAGTTCATTCAGGAGAACGAAGGCAACTGGAAGCAGATCCGCGCGTTCGACGCCTACGTCGAACCGTAGTGGATGCGGAAGAACGTCCGGATGGGTTTTGACGCACAAGATCGGCAACCCAGTAGATCGGCACCGCCCTACCTTGCTACGTCCAAGGGATGCGGAAGAACGTCCTGTAGCGCAGGCCCCAATTCAGCATTCATCATTCAGCATTCCTCATTTCCCCTGAGCTTTCCCTCCGGATCGGCCTGCCAGATCTGCCCCGTGTTGGCTTCCAGGGCTGTGAGCCAGAAGCCGCCGTAGCAGCAGGTGTCGATGCATTTCAGGTAACCCAGGTCGAGGATTTTGCCGTCGCGTTGGGCCGTATGGCCGACGATCGCCACCCGGCCCGAGAAGTGCGGCCCCGGTGTGCGATTGCGCAGCGACTCCCAGCGGAGCACCTGGTCGGGCTGCCCGTCGAGCGGCTCGGCCGCCCAGTAGTTGGCGTGTACGAACAGGTGCGTCTCCGTCTCGTAGTAGCGATGGCACCGCTTGAGGAAGTCGACGTGCTCCTGGGGAATCTCCTCAGGGATTGTCACCCCATACGAGTAGAGGGTTGTCGTGCCGCCGTAGGAGAGCCACTCGTTGAAATGGTCGCCGCACTCCCGGACCTCCAAGAGCAACTCGTCATGATTGCCCAGCAGCGGGATCAAGCGGCATTGCTTCTCGAGCGCGATCAACTGGTCGATCACGCCGCGGGTATCCGGGCCGCGGTCGCAGTAATCGCCAAGAGGGATGACGGTGTCGTCGGGCTGCGGAGCGATCGCCTTAAGGAGCGTGGCCAGCGAGGCGGAGTAGCCGTGAATGTCGCCGATGGCAATGGTACGTCCCGACATACTTAACGACGCTCTCCGATGAAGCGACTATTGGCCGCTGGACCTGGCTCCCAGCAGGTCTCCAGCTTGCTCGGCCGGGGCGCGGCGACCGGGATCACGAAGACCTCGGTCCCGTCGACATCCCGCTCGATGCGTCCGCCCGAGCGGACCACGGCCTTGCGCGCGAGCGTCTCGCAGACGTTGACCAGGCGATCGAAGTTGTACTCGGTATGGCTGAAAACGCTGCCGCGATCGAGGGCCGAAGTGAACTTTTCGGGGAGTTTCGACGTGCCGAGCGTGGTAAATAGCACACCGGCCGCACTGGACGGGTTGCAGTCGGAATCCTGGCCGCAGCGGCACGCGATAAGGATCGTCTGGTCCGGATCCCTCTTGCCATAGAGGAGCCCCATGACGACGTAGGCCCCGTTCAGTTTTGCGTCGATGTTGAGGGCCCCCTTGCCGCAGGAGAACCGGCGATAAGCGGGATTGAGGTTGTACTTCGCTTCGAGCTTCTGCCAGGTCTTCTCCCAGTGGTTCGGCTCGGCCCGGTACCACTGGAGAACGTCGCGGATCGTCTCGGCATATTGGCTTCCTTCGGGGATGCACCGCAGGCCCGCCTGGACGATGGCCTCCGGATCCGTTTCGAAGAAGGCCGCCGCATACATCCCGGCAATGAACTGGCCCCCGTAGAGGCCGTCGCCATAGTTCATCAGCCGGCCGAACTTTTCGCCCAATTCGATCGTCAGGTTCGGCAGACCGGGGGCGATCAGGCCGGCGAAATCGGCTTCGATCTGGTAGTCGATGTCGTCGGCGTGGGCATTGAACTTGGGGTGGCCGGAGTCGGGCGGCGCGATCCCTGCCCGGAGGTTGTCGCGGCCCGCCTTGTTCGCGTGCCAGAGTTGATAGCCGCTATTGGCGAAATCGATCCCCGCTTGCTGGATGGAGACATCGAAGCCATAGATTTCCAAGGTTCGCAGGAAGGTCATCTCCACATAGATGTCGTCCTGGCGGAACTGGTTGATCATCCCCGGCTTCCAGGCAGGGACCTGATCGGCGGGGATGATCCGGCCATTCCAGCGGAATTCGGTCGGCGCGCCCCACCCCACGCCCGCCATCTGGCCGAGCCAGCCGGCGGTCATCCGGTCGACATAAGTCTTGACGGGCAAACCGCGGAACTCCGTGGCCGAGGCCGTGGATTGCATGACCAGGGATCCAAGCACGCTCCCCAGAAGCACAACACCCCATCGATTCCGGTGCCGCACGATGTCTGCCATGGTCGAAATTCCTCAAAGCGGTTTTGGGCCAGGAAGGGACAATACGTGCATTGTAGTTGGCCGTCCGATGATCGGCCAGCGAGGGGGGCGGCGGATTCCTCTTGGCGGCGTACGACTGATCGCTATGATGCATAGTTATGACGGAGGCCGGCGGATGCCCAAAGGAATTGGGGGAGAAGATCGCGATGAGCAGACGCGTACCCACGCTTTGTTGGCTTGCCTTTGGGCTCGGGTTGATGGGGGGAATGCCCGGTCGGGCGGCGGCGCAAGAGGCGGTTGTCGAACCCTGCCCGCTGCCCAGGGGGGACGCCGTCCCAGCGCCGACCCTCGGCGGCATGCAGTTCTGGGCGGACGAGCTGTTCTTCCACGACTGGCGGATCCAGCGGAATGTGGTCACGGGCCATTGTCGTCTCTTGGATGGCAGCGCGTTTCGGCATGCCTGGGGGACCTACGAGGAGTGTCTGGCGGCCCTGGACGAGGTCAAACGCCGCCAGAATCTGCCGCCGATGCAAGGAAAAGCCGTGGTTCTCTTACACGGTCTGGGGGACAGCCGACTGGCGATGGCCGGATTGGCCAAGTACTTGAAAGAGCAGGGGGGCTATCAGGTCTTCAATGTCAGCTACCCGAGCACGCGGGGATGCATGGCGGATTACGCCCGCTCGCTGACCAACATTCTCCAGAATCTCAGCGGGATCGAGGAGATCAACTTCGTCGGTCACAGCATGGGCAATATCGTGATCCGTCGCTATCTGGGCGAGCAGACCGACCCGCGGATCAAGCGGTTCGTCATGCTCGGGCCGCCCAATCGCGGTTCGAGCTTCGCCACGGCCCTGGCCGATAATCCGGTTTTCACTGCCGTCCTGGGCAAACCGGGGCAGGAATTGGGACGCGAATGGGCCTGGCTGGAAGGGCGGCTCGCCACGCCGTCGTGCGAATTTGGTATCATTGCCGGCGGGCTGGGCAACTCCCACGGCTTCAACCCGTTCCTCTCCGGCGATGACGATGGGATCGTCTCCGTCGAGAGCACCCGCCTGGATGGGGCCAAGGGTTTCGTCATGGTCCCCGTGCTGCACGGGCTCCTGATGCACGATCGTCGCGTCCAGGCGTATACGCTGCGGTTTCTCAGGAACGGAAAGTTTCAGGAAAATGCAGAAGGCAGAATGCAGAATGCAGAATGACGAAGGCTGAGCTGCGAGCGGCGATTTACTCTCTACTATCTACTATTGACGAGCGGCCATGGGTCGGATTGCGGCGGTTGATTTTGGGACGGTACGGATCGGGATCGCGATCAGCGATCCGGGGCAGGCGTTTGCCAGCCCGTACGAGACTTATACTCGCTGTGGCAAGGATGGCGATCGACGCCGGTTTCGACGACTGGTGGCCGAGGAGGATGTGACGCTGTTCGTCGTTGGGCTACCGGTGCATCTGGACGGCCGGGAGAGCCAGAAGTCGCGCGAAGCCCGGGAGTTCGGGGCGTGGCTCGCGGAAGTCACGGGAGTGCCGGTCGTGTACTATGATGAGCGGTTTACGACCTGCGAGGCCGACCAGTACATGCTCGAAACGCAGATGACCCGAAAACGTCGCAAGGAGCGCCGCGACATGCTCGCCGCTCAGATCCTGCTCACTTCTTACCTGGAATCGCAGACGAAAGGCCAGCAGGAGCCCGGTCCGCTGGACGACAGGCCCTGACCATGGCGAAGCTGGTCGTAGGCTGTGGATATCTCGGCTCCCGGGTGGCCCAACGCTGGTTGTCGGCCGGCCAGACGGTCTACGCTGTCACGCGATCGGCGGAACATGCCGAAGAACTCCGCGGCCAGGGGGTGCAACCGATTGTGGCCGACGTGACGCGGCCGGAGACGCTCCAGGGGCTGCCCGAGGTGGAAGCGGCATTCTTTGCCGTGGGATACGACCCACGTAGCGGCCTTTCACGGCAGGCTGTGTACGTCGACGGGTTGCGGAACGTGCTAAATCGGTTGTCGGATCGCGCGGCCCGAGTGATCTTCACCAGCTCGACCGGCGTGTACGGTCAGGCCGAGGGCGACTGGGTCGATGAGGATTCGCCCTGTCGGCCGACGCGGGAAGCGGGACTCGCCCTGTTGGCGGCCGAAGAACTATTGCGGGGCCACCGCTTCGGCCAACGGAGTCTTGTTCTGCGACTGGCAGGCATCTATGGCCCGGGGCGGATTGCGAAGCTGGCCGACGTCCTCGCCGGGCGTCCGATCGTCACGCAGGCGGACGGGTATGTGAACCTGATCCACGTCGACGATGCGGCCGAGGCGGTGCTTGCTGCCGAGACCCGAGCCCAATCCCCGCGGGTCTACCTGATTTCCGACGGCCACCCGACGAAGCGGAAGGAGTTCTACACCCACCTGGCCACCCTGCTGGGACGCGAGGCCCCCGCGTTTCTCGCACCTCCGCCCGAGACCCGGCGCGCCCTGCGCTCGGCGACCGACAAGCGGGTCAGCAATCGCCGCATGCGGGAGGAGCTGCGAGTGAAGTTGCGTTATCCGTCCTATCGGGAGGGGCTGGCGGCGGTGGTGAAGGGCGAGGGGGCGTGGGGAGTAGGGCGTGGGGAGTAGGGCGTGGGGCGTAGAGAGTGGGGCGTAGAGAGTGGGGAGGTAGGGGTGTAGTCTCACATCCCCACGCCCTACTCCCTTCGCTCTTCGTCCTTCGCCCCACGGCAGCGCCGCTTGTAGCGCTTGTGCCGGATATTCCCTCAATGCGCCCTGGAAGGTATGCCGATGCTCTTACTAACCGACCCACAGGCCGGTCCTGACTGACCGCGCTAAGCGTGTTTCGACAGGACTTGGCAGAACGCAATATACCTTCGAGGAGGGGGGAGCCCATGATCCGTCGGACCATGCTCGTGCTGCTTGCGACGGCCGCTCTTGTGGCCCTGGTCTGTGTCAACGATGCGCAGGCTCAGCAGGCCTATGGCCGTCAATGGGGCCGCACCTATAACACCCAGGACTGGAACCGCTTCTACCACTATCCGTACGTCTACTACCCGCACAACTTCTGGGCGGCCGACTACTTCCGTAGCAGCGAGGATCTCTACTACCGCTATCCGCCCGAGATGCAGATCCCGGTCTACAACAAGCAGTGGCAGAACTACTATCCGGAACCGCGGAAGTACCACTGGGGTCACCACTTCCAACTCGATGTCTTCTAGTCGGATGGTCGGATTTGCAGCGGGCGCCGCCACGAAGACGTAAGCGGGGGCACCGGCCGGATGTGGATTGGAGGACGATCTCCACAGACGTGGCACAAGTGCTACGGCTAAACGGTCTTCGTCCTTCGTCCTTCGTCCTTCCCCCTTTCCGGTTCTTGCCGGCCAAGGCGATAGAGGATTTCGGCGGCCTGTTCCAACTCGTTGATCGGAAGCCATTCGTCGACCGTGTGGGCTTGGGCGATCGAGCCGGGGCCGAAGACGACCGTCGGCACGCCGACCGAGGCCAGGAACGCGGCGTCGGTCGCGTAGGCCACGCCGATCTTGTTGCCCTGCCCGGTCACCTCGCGGACTAGGCCCAGAAGGTGTTCGGCGATCGGACCGTTGCCGTC
>JBDKTH010001086.1:0-4277 GCA_039680305.1 Thermoguttaceae bacterium
GGCTCGGTAAGGTGACGGTGATCTATGGCAGATAAGGCATATCTGGCGGTTGACATGGGGGCTTCGAGCGGGCGGCACGTCGTTGGACGATTTGACGGCCAAGCCCTCCAACTCGAGGAGCTCTACCGCTTCGATAACGGCCCGGTCGATGTTGCCGGCAGCCTCCACTGGGACCTTTTGGGACAGTGGTCGCACGTAATGGCCGGCCTACGAGCCGCCGGGGCCCGCTATGGCGGGCAGATCTCCGGAATCGGTGTCGACACCTGGGGTGTCGATTTCGGTCTCTTGGGCAAGGACGACGTCCTCCTGGGCAACCCCAGTCACTATCGCGATAGCCGCACGAACGGGATGCTGGAGAAGGCGTTTTCGATCGTGCCCCGCGAAGAGATCTTCCGGCACTCCGGTCTGCAGTTTATGCAGCTCAACACGCTCTATCAGCTGTTGGCCATGAAACTGGCCAAGTCGCCGCTACTGGACATGGCGCAGACGATGCTGCTGATGCCCGACCTGTTTCACTGGCTCCTGACCGGACAGAAATGCAACGAGTTCACTGATGCCACGACCACGCAGTTCTACAACCCGGTCCAAGGCGGCTGGGCCACGGAGTTGCTCGAGAAGTTCGACCTGCCCACGGGAATCCTCGGCCCGATCGCCCAGCCGGGGACGAATCTCGGCGTGTTGCGGCCGCATATTGCCGCCGACACGGGCCTATCGCGGGCCAACGTCATCTTGCCAGGCACGCACGATACGGCCAGTGCTGTGATGGCCGTGCCGGCGGCCAGTCGTCCGGGGGCCCGGCCCGACTGGTGCTACATCAGTCTGGGCACATGGGCCCTCATGGGCGTGGAGTCGCCGGAGCCGGTGGTCAACGACCAGGTGCTCCGGTTGAACTTCACCAACGAGGGTGGCGTAGGAAATACGATCCGCCTGCTCAAAAACATCACCGGTTTGTGGCTGATTCAGGAGTGCCGCCGTGTGTGGAACCAGGCGGGACGCAACTGGCAGTGGGAAGACCTCAACCGACTGTCTGCCGCCGCCCCCGCCCTGCGTTCGTTCATCAATCCCGACGCCCACGATTTCCTTGCCCCCAAGGACATGCCCGAGGCGATCCGTCACTTCACCCAACAGACTGGTCAGCCGGCCCCCGAGAGCGAGGGTGCGGTGCTGCGTTGCGCCCTGGACAGCCTTGCCCTGAAGTTCCGCCAGGTGCTGGGGATGTGCGAATCGCTGGTCGGCGGCCGGATCGAGACGATCCACATCGTCGGCGGCGGGACGAAAAACCGCCAGCTCTGCCAGGCTGCGGCCGACGCCTGCGGCCGTCGCGTGGTGGCCGGTCCGGTCGAGGCCACCGCCACCGGTAACGTGATGATGCAGGCCGTTGCCGCTGGCGACGTCGGCAGCATCGCCGAAGCCCGCGACGTGATCCGCCACAGTTTTGCCGTGGAAGAGTACGAGCCGCACAACACGGCCGCCTGGGACGAGGCGTTTGGTCGGTTTGAGAGGATAGTCGACGGCAGGCCGTAGGCGGCTATGCTCATCGAGGAGATTTACCGGGCCACGGCGGCTTTTCCTCGAGATGAGCCGTATGGATTGACGAATCAGATGCGGCGAGCGGCGGTTTCCCTTCCGTTGAGTCTCGCGGAAGGGCAAGGGTGCCGGTCGCGGTGTGAGTCTCGCAGATTTCTCTCTATCGTTCACGGGTCCTTGCGGGAAGTGGCAACCCAGCTTATCATCGCGGAACGTCTGGGCTTCCTCCGATCTTCCGCCCTGTCAGGCCTCATGGCCTCCAGGGGAGAGATCGGCCGTCTCCTTAATGCGTTAGGAGCTCCCTCCCACGAAAGGATCGTTGCCCCGACCGTCGTCCAGTCCAAACCTCCAAACCTTACCGCGTACTGCGTACCGCTTCCCCAACCATCGCGCAAGGAGATTCATCATGGTCAAAGTCGGCATTGCCGGCCTCGGTTTCATGGGCATGATCCATTACAACGCCTACCAGAAGGTCCGCGGGGCGAAGGTCGCGGCCCTTTGCGAAAAGGACCCGGTGCGGTTGGCCGGCGACTGGCGGTCGATCAAGGGGAATTTTGGGCCGCAAGGGACTCAGATGGACCTGACGGGGATCGCCCGCTACTCGGAACTAGACGAGATGCTGGCCGATCCGAGCATCGACATGGTCGACATCTGTCTGCCGCCGTCGTGGCACGCCGACGTGGCCGTGGCCGCGCTGAAGGCCGGCAAGCACGTGCTATGCGAGAAGCCGATCGCCCTGAAGCAGGCCGACGCCGACCGGATGGTCAAGGCGGCCAAGCAGGCGGGCAAGATGCTGATGATCGCCCACGTGTTGCCGTTCGTCCCCGAGTACAACTTCGCCTACAAGACCGTGCAGAGTGGCAAGTACGGCAAGCTGCTGGGCGGGCACTTCAAGCGGGTAATTGCCGATCCCGTGTGGCTCCGCGACTTCTACAGCCCGGACGTCTGCGGCGGCCCGATGCTCGACCTGCACATCCACGACGCCCACTTCATCCGTCTGCTGTTCGGGATGCCCAAGGAAGTGCAGAGCGTCGGTCGGATGCGGGGAGAGGTGGCCGAGTACTTCAACAGCCAGTTCCTCTATGACGATCCCTGCCTGGTCGTCAGCGCCACCAGCGGCACGATCGGCCAGCAGGGGCGGCAGTTCACCCATGGCTACGAGATCCACCTGGAAAAGGCCACGATGTACTTCGAGTGCGGCGTGTCTCTGACGGTGCTGGCCAAGGGCGGCAAGAACGATGGCAAGGTGATCACGCCGGACCTGGGCACCTTCGACATGCCCGACGCCTTCCCCCACGAACTGAGCGAAGCCGTCCGCGCGGTTAAGACGGGCACCCCCTCGCCGTTGTTGGACGGTCTGCTGGCCCGTGACGCACTGATGTTGTGCCAGCGTGAAACCTGCGCCATTCTGAAACGCAAGCCGATGAAGGTCTGACCGACGGCCGGTCGCCAGCGTCGTTCGATCCCATAACTTCCACGAGGGCCGCACCGTCCACCGTGGCCCTCGTGGTTTGTCTTTGGGGCCGTCTACGGCAACTCGAACTGCTCCTCGTGACGACACGCCAACGGGAGGTAGATACCGTTCTCTTGGATCTCGCCGCCGTTGGGCAATGCCGCGTCCAACTCCATGGCGACGAACGGACGTAACTGAGCCAGTAGTTTGGCGAGGCCGGCAAAATGGAGGAGATCCTCGACGGTCGTGCGGTCGTCAAGGACCAATTGTCCACCGATCGAATCGGCGCGGAAGGCGATGTCTCCGGCCGGGGTGCCGAACTCGAAGCTGACCGGCGCCGCGATCCCCAGGTGCTCGAGCCAGGCGGTGACATACGCCTCGACAACCGACCGGCCAAGGAACACGTGGCGGCGGGAGACCGAGACATAGGCCTCCTGACCGATCGGGCCGGGCAGGGTCTTCTTGAGCGACGAAGCGACCGGGGCAAAATAGACCCGCAGGCCCGGGCTCAACGGCTCCCCGTCGGACCACAGCCAACTGGCGTCGTCCATCGGCAGGCGGATCCGCTGGGCATCGAGCCCGGCAGCCACGAAGCGGATCATGGCCAGGGCGTGTGACGCGGGCTCCAGTGCGTATTCCTCCAGCCGACCCTCGCCCAGGTAGGTCAACACCAGGGATTCACGGCCGTTGGCGTTGGCCGCCTGGTCGGAAAACTTGAACGGCCCCAGGCACAGATGCGCCAGGTACGAGGGGAGCACGAGTGTGCCGGCGTAAGCTTCAATGTTCGTTTCGGGAAGGATTGCCCAGAGGGAAAGCATCGTGGATCTGCCCACTTGGAGTCTTGCGGCGGGGCACGCCCGCCAGCGAAATGGTCAATCGCCAAAACGCCCGGCTTGCGACATCTGCAGCCCGTTCGTCTGAGCATTCTTGTAACGGACCACAGGCTGGCTGTCAACGAAATGACGCATGATTGAAGGGACATCGCGTTGACTTGAAACGGCCAATGCCTCCTCACTTCTCCCGTTGGACCGCCCGGCGTACAATGGCGGTTGCGGTGACGCGAACGATTCCCGAGGGGTATTCCCATGGCCAGCGAACCGCCAAGCACGGTCGTCCTGGTTTCGACGCCGAACGAGGTCGAGGCGGCCCTGATCGTCGACACGTTGGTTGCGCATGGGATTCGCGCGACGATGGCCGGAGCCTACGCTGCCGGCTTTCACGCGGAGGCGCCCAGCGAAGTCAAGATCCTGGTCAATGCGGCCGACGCCCGACAGGCGTGGAAGGTGTTGACCGAGAT
>JBDKTH010000580.1:0-6320 GCA_039680305.1 Thermoguttaceae bacterium
GCCGAAGCACGAAGGGGATAGCGTCGTGCCGCCTTCGCTCCTTCGTGCTTCTTCCGTCGGTCGACCTTGGGGTTTTCGACCCGCGGAATTTTTTCTCCCTGCCGCATTCCTTCGCCGTGCGGATTGCCGCACCACGATCCCCTGTCCCGGAGGGACACCGGAAAATAGCCCCGCGATTCATCGCGGGGTCCGGAAAACGGCACCGCTCCTCGCGCGTCCCGGTAGGGACGCCTGAACCGGAGCTTCACCGTTCAACCGTCCCCGCAGGACGAACCGGCTCGGTAGTCGATGCCTTCCCCGCGATGAATCGCGGGGCTATTTTCAGGTGTCCCTCCGGGACAGCGCGAGGGGACGCCCCATGCCGCCTTCGGTTCCTCGTGCCTCGTCCTTCCTTCGTCCTTCCGCATTCCATCGCGCCAAATCGTGTTGAAATTGGGCCAGCCCTTCTGCTAGGCTCACTCTTGGCAGCCTAGAACGCTCGCCTCACAGATCTTTGGCAATTCGATCCTTCTTGAACCATCGCGCCGCCACGCGACCGCTCAATCCTTGCGCCGGCCAGGGCCGGAAACGGGCAGATTCGCCCCACGGGATGCACCCGCCTGTAGAGTTTGTCGATATGGCACGCAGGAAGAGGGGAACAGTGAATTATGCAACACCTCCCCTCTTTGGTATTATAAGACTTGCGACGCGAGCCGTCGCCGCAACCATCTCAGTGCCTTACGCTTGCGAATACGCGCCGCGTCGCAAAATGTGCACCAGGACACGTGAGGCTTTCCACAATTCTCCCCCTAAACCTGGTGGATGCAGTCGAGGGGCGCGTGACACGGCGGGCGGTCACGGCTGGTCGAGCGGAAAGTACTGGTCGAGCAGGCCACGCACGGTCCAGGCGTGCTCGCGCAGACGTTGTTCCCAGGCGTGGATCTCGTCTTCGGTATAGGAGTAGAAGCCGCGGCCGTTGGCGATCCCCTGGGCATCGCGGTCGGCCAGCTCTTGGAGCGTCTTGGGAACTTCCGCGGAGTTGTCGCAGGTGGGCAGCACCCGGGCGATCGCCCGGGCATAGAGGGCCGGGCCGCCGGTCAGGTCCATCCAGCGCAGTGGGCCGCAGAGGGTTGCCCAGAGGCCCAGGGCGTTGCGGAACGAGCGGTCGATCGTCGCCGCGTCGGCCACGCCCATCTCCAACAGATGTACTGCCTCGCGGTACATCACGTAGCCGAGCCGGTTGACGATGAACGCCGGGATGTCCTTTTGGACCAGCGACGGCTCCTTGCCCACGGCCCGGGCGAACTCGGCCACGGCCGCAAACGCCCGGTCCGACGTCTGCTGGCCGCGGATCAGTTCCATGAACCGCGTGATGTGGCACGGCTCGGCCCAGTGCATCCCCACGAACCGCTCGGGATGCCGCCGCCCCTGTTGCAGGAGGCTGATCGGGATCGACGACGTGTTGCTGGCGATCGGCACGTCGGCGCCGACCAACGCCTCCACCTCGTCGAAGACCTGTTGCTTGACCGCCGGATCTTCCAAGACCGTCTCGATGACAAAGTCGCACGGGGCGAATGCGTCGAGGGACGTCACCGGGTGGTAACGCGACGGCCACTCGGTGGCCAACTCGGCCGGAAAACCGGCCCGGTCGATCAGGTCGCCGATCGCCTGGGTAATGTAGCGGCGGGCTTCCTCGTGGGTCGTGTCGCGACGCGTGAACGCGATCACCCGAAAGCCGTGACTGACCAGACAGGCGGCAATGCCGCGTCCCAAGAGCCCCAAGCCCGCCACGCCGACCGTCCGCGTTTCCATCGATGTCTCCCGAAGAGTTTTTGGCTTCATTCGGCGGAAGCGTCCCTGACGGGACGTTGGGGGACGCTTCAGCCGGATGAACCAGTTTTTGGGTGCCGATTGCGACGATTTACTATAGGCTCAACCCGGGCGTCGGCACAAGCGGCCCCTCTTGAAGCCCCGGGGGCAACGCGATACAACCGGGAATGCGGGGCTGCGACTTTTCCGAGGCCTTTTTCGTGTCCGCTCCAGATTTCTACTTCGCCATCAACGCCATGTTCCGGCACCTCCACGACCAGTACGGCAAGGAGGCTCTGATCGACTACTGGCGCTCGCTCGGCCAAGAGTACTATCGCCAGCGGAGCCAGCGCTGGAAAGAATCAGGCCCGCCGGCGATCGCCGCCGACTGGCAGGAATACTTCAGCCACGAACCGAACGCCCAGGTGGAAGCAACCTGCGAGGTCGATCGCGTGCGGTTGGACGTGCGAGTTTGCCCAGCGATCAAGCACCTGCGCGAGGAGGGACGCACCATCGTCCCGTACTTCTGCGAGCACTGCGACCATGTGACCGGCGCGATGGCCGAACAGGCCGGCTACACCTTCCATCGCACCGGCGGCATGGGCTCCTGCCAGCAAGAGCTGGTCCAACAGAACCGTTCAACGCCGGAGGCGACCTGATGCTCGGCTGTCACGACTTGTGTGGGCACTACGAGTGGACGTTTCACTACGTGCGCCGCCGCTGGGGCCAGGCGGCCATCGCCAGACTCTGGGCCGAGGCGATCGGCGGCGAGAGCCAACGACACTATGCCGACGCCGCCCAACGTGCCGGGCTCCGCGGGCTCTATGAAACCTGGACGAAGACCGGCGAGGACGAGTGCTGCGACTGGACCTTTACGCTCGACGAACCACGCAATGTCCTTCGCTGCGACATGCGTGCGTGTCCCAGTAAGGGCTTCCTGATCCAAAACGACCTCAACACCGACGAAGACTACTGCGACCACTGCCTGGGCTGGATCGGACCGCTTTTGGACCATGTCGGCGCCGAGGTTCTCGAACACGAACACAACCACTGTGGCCAATGCTGGATGACGATCCGGATGAAAGACCGACCCTCGGAACCGCTCGATCTGGCGATCGACATTCGCCGCGATCCCCACTGGAATCACGGCTACCTGGACCGTTGGCAACACGGCCTCAAACAGCCGTTCCTGCCGGCTGTCTCCGAGTCGGCTGACCCGTGCGATGCACTCGAGGCCTGGTTCGCCGCAACCGGTGGCCATCCGGTGCTGGTCACGGACGCGACGTACGTCCGAGAACCCGCTCGGCAGCCCTCGGCCGTGCTGATCGGCTCGCAGCCCGCGGACTTGCCCGCTGTCGCCCGGCGATTCCTCCGCACCCTGCCGCAACATCGCCCCCTGTTGCTGCACGCCTACTTGCCCAGCGCCCCGCGACTCGATTTCGTCACCCTCGGCCTGCCGCGACCCGTGCCGATCCTTCCCCTGTTGATTCGCAAAAACCTCTACACCCATCGCCCCGGCGGCCCGGCACCGACCATCGATGAATTCCTGGAACTCTTGACTCAAATCCCAAATCTTAGATTCCAAATTCCAGATCTCAAATCCTGAATCTCAAATCCTGAATCTCAAATCCAACATGTCTTCTTACGTCGCAAATCCTCGCAATGCAATCGGCCGGCGAATCGAAGAACTCGATACGCCGGCGTTATTGCTCGACGGTCCGGCCTCGGATCGGAACCTGCGGAAGATGGCCGAGTTCTTTCGGGACTCGAAGTGTCAACTGCGGCCTCATTTTAAGAACCACAAATGCCCAACGCTCGCCCGGCGGCAGTTGGAGGCCGGTTCCGCCGTGGGCATGACGTGCGCCAAGCTCGGCGAGGCGGAAGTCCTGGCGGAGCATGGTTTCACCAATATCCTGATCGCCAACCAGGTCGTCAGCACGCCGAAGATCGAGCGGCTCGTGGAACTGGCTCGCCGCATCGAGATTACCGTGGCCATCGACGATCTCCAGCAAGCCGCGGCGATCGCCGAGGCCGCCACAACGGCGGGCGTCACCGTGGGCCTGCTAGTCGAGGTCGACATCGGCATGGGCCGCTGCGGCGTGGCCCCGGGCGAGCCGGCCATCCGGTTGTCCCAGGAGGTCGGCCGGCTGCGGGGCGTGGAATTCCGCGGGCTTCAGGCCTACGAAGGGCACTCGGTCTACGTCGACGACCCGGCGGAGCGTGCCTCGCGAACAGCCCAGTCGATGAAACTGGCCATCGACACTCGCCGTTCGCTCGAAAAACAGGGGATTCCCGTCCAGGTGATCAGCGGCGGTTCTTCGGCCACCTATCAAACCACCGGCCGACTCGACGGCGTCGACGAGATCCAGGCGGGCACCTACGCCACCATGGACTGGCGCTACGCGCAGCTCTCGCCGGAATTCGAGGTGGCCCTCTCCGTCCTAACCCGCGTGATCAGCAAGCGGCCGGGCGTGGCCGTCCTCGACGTGGGGATCAAAGGCGCGGGGAACGAGTTCGGCACGCCGCGCATCAAGGACTATCCGGACGTCCAGATCCCGTTCTTCCTCTCCGAGGAACACGGCATTGTCCGTTCGGCCCCCGACTGGAAGATCGGCCAGGCAATCCATCTCCTCCCCAGCCATGCCTGCACGACCTGCAATCTCCATCGCTGGATGTACGTGCACGAGGACGGCCGCGTGGTCGACGTTTGGCCGATCGAAGGATCCGGAAAACTGACGTAACGGAGGAGGCCCATTAGGCCTTGGGCAGATGTTGCCGGAAGAACCGCAGCCAGTTGCCATGAAAGATGGCGTCGATGTCGGCGTCGGCGTAGCCGCGTGCGGAGAGGATCGTGCCAAGCTTGTGCAGGTCGACGATCGTCTCCAAGCCGTGGGGCGTCTGTTCGGTGCCGTAGCCACCGTCCAGGTCGCTGCCGATCCCCACGTGCCGGCAATTGCCCGCCAGGTGACAGATATGCTCGATGTGATCGACAACCGCCTCCAGACCGACCAGCTCACGCGACGACTTGCCGATCTGCCACGCGGGCGAGAGCATCCACGCATCCAAGGCAACGCCGATCACGCCGTCACGCTCGATCAGGTGCCGGATCTGCTCGTCGGAGAATTGACGATCGCCGGGCACCAGGACGCGGCAGTTGTTGTGGCTGGCCATCACCGGACCGGGGAACGCGTCGAGTGCCTGGAAGAAACTCGACTCGCAGAGGTGCGTGATGTCCAGGATGATCCCCAATCGCTGGAACTCCCGCAGCAGTTCCAGCCCTTGGGCGGTCAGCGGCCCTTTGTCGCCGGTGCCGACGCCATAGTAACTCTTGCCATAGTGGGCCAGGCTGACGCAACGCAGGCCGTCGTTGTACCAGGTCTCGGCCTGGGCGGGCGAGGCGATCGGATCGGCTCCTTCCATGGCGAGAATGTAGCCGATCGGCAGGCTGCCGGTCGGCCCCTTCTGCCACTGCGCCCAGTGCTCGTCCAGGTCGGCCACGGTGCGCAGTGCACGCATTTGGCCTGCCTGCTCCATCATCCGGTAGTAGGCCAACTGGCCCTGCCCGACCGCATAGGCGATCTGGCCGTTGGCATAGTCGACGCTCAGCCGGTTGTGCCCCTCCCGCGGCCGCACCTCGGGCTTGGCATGGACCAGCACGGTGGCCAGGCACACGGCCATCCCCGCCCGACGCATCTCCGGCAGACTGGTGGTCGCGTGCCCTCGGGCGTCGTCATCGGTCATGGCCGATTCGCGGCGGTTGATCTCGGCAACCGTCTCGGTCAGATCGCGGTCCCAAGCAATCGCATTCCAGGCAAGATCCAAGTGCGTATCGATCAGCAGTCTCATCACCGTCATCCGTTCCCAATGCAACCACAGCCGCTTGCGGCCTAGCACAATACGTCCGCCACGAGGGTGAACACCGACTAGACAAGAGTCCCACTATACTCCGCCCGATTGTGCGGGGCAACCGCATTGCTCCAACGACATACGGCCATTACAATCAACTCTGCGTCGCCCGCGATGGACAGCTAAGGGCCCGCGCAGAAATAAGTTGGGCAAATATGAAGAAGCAAGGACGCGCAGCAGTCCTTGCTTCTTCATACATCCAACCACCGAGAGGCGTTTCCGGCCGCGCTTTTCATGGAAGCAAAGGCGGCCTTGCGGCGTCAGCGTCGGCGTTCAGGCTCACCTGATAGCCACCTTTGCTTCCATGAAATTGCCCAACTTATTTCTGCGTGGGCCCTAACGAGGAATCACGACCATGCCCGAGAAGGCGATCCTGGTGATCGGCGTTGGATCGATCGGTGAACGTCACGTTCGCTGTTTCCAAAAGACAGGCCGGGCGCGGGTCGGAATCTGCGAAATCAACGCCGAGCTGCGCCAGCGTGTGGCCAAACAATACGGCATCGAGAAGACGTATGCCCAGATCGAGCAGGCCCTCGCCGAGCACTACGATGCCGCGGTCGTCGCCACGCCGGCCAATTTCCATATTCCGCTCGCTGTCCAGCTGGCAGAGGCCGACAAGCATCTGC
>JBDKTH010001053.1:0-17283 GCA_039680305.1 Thermoguttaceae bacterium
GAACCAGTGGTCGCCAGAGGTTGAACATCTCCGAGCCGCCCTGCTGGCGGAGTGCCTCCCAGCCGCCGATTTCGATCAACCCGAATACCGTGACCAGGGCCGAGCCGGCGATAAAGATGATCGTCTGCACGGTGTCGGTGTATGCGACCGCGCGCAGGCCGCCCAACACGGTGTAGAGGCCCGTCAGGATGACCACCGAGACCGAACCGATCCAAAAGGCGTCGAGCACGGCGAAGCCCAGATCGAGCCGCAGGTCCGGCAGGAGGGTATAGAAAACCACGCCCCCGGCGAAGATGCCCACGGCAAGCTTGGTCACCACATAGGCCACCAGCGAGATGATCGAGAGCATCCAGCGGGCGGTCGGGGAGAACCGCTTTTCGAGAAACTCGGGCATCGTGTAGACCATCGACCGCATGTAGAACGGCACGAACACCCAGGCCAACACCAGGAGACACCACGCATGCAGCTCGTAATGGGCCATGGCCACGCCGGCGGTGCACCCCGAACCGGCCAGCCCCACCAGGTGCTCTGAGCCGATGTTCGAGGAGAAGATCGAGGCGGCCACGATGAACCAGCCGAGATTGCGCCCGGCGAGGAAATAGTCGTCGGCCGTGTCCTTGTTGCGGAGAATCGACATCCAGGTAATGCCGAACAGCAAGGCGAAGTAACCGGCAATAACGACCCAGTCCAGCGCTGCCAGCCCCGTGGCCCCGGCGTCCGAAGACGCGTTGGCCCCAAGGCCCGGCGAGGCAGCCGCCGCTGCCGCGGGCAGCGGATTCGCCGCGTCATCCGCGGCGACAACCGGACCGCTGATCGAGCCGAAGACAAGCCACGCCACCACGCCGAGCCGTACCACCGACCTGATCATGCGCATCCCTCCGCTGTCTCGAAGATAACCGCCTGAGTCCCCACGCGGTTGGTCAGTCTAAACGAGCCGGCACGGAGCGCCAAGAGTGTCACTCGGGATACCCACTGCCCCGGCGGGCAAAACACGCCTTGAGAGGGGAGCCGAACCTTGCCCTTGTGCGTCGGAGCACGGCATAATAGGCAGTTGCGGAAAATGGCCCGCATCGGCCACGTTGGTGATCAATCCCTAGAACAAGGAGTTGCCGCGATGAGACGAATCTTCTCGATGATCCTGGCACTTGCCGTGGTTATGACGGCGATCGGGCCTGGGTTCGGCAGTGCAGCGGGCTTGGAGGCGGGCGTGGCGGCGGTCGACATTACGCCGCCGGCGAAATACCGGATGAGCGGCTATTTCTACGAACGCCTGAACACCGGGACCCACGATCCGCTGATGGCCAAGGCGATCGTGTTTCGGCAGGGGCTCCAGCAGAGCGCTCTGGTGTTCTGCGACCTGATCGGTATGCCGCTGGAACTGACGACGCGAGTCCGGCAATTGGCCGAGCAAAAGACCGGCATTCCGCAGGCACACATCCTGATCGCCGCGACTCACAGCCACACGGGACCGCTCTACTTTGGTGCGATGCACAACCGACTCCACAACGAGGCGGTGGCCAAGCACGGCAACGATCCCTGTGAGACGATCGACTTTCCGGCCCAACTCGCCGAAAAACTGGTGGCCGTGATCGGTCAGGCCCAGACCGCGTGCCGGCCGGTCACGCTCGAAGCCGGTGTGACGAAGCAGGAGGGGCTGTCGTTCAACCGGCGGTTCCACATGAAAGACGGCACCGTCCGCTTCAATCCCGGCAAGCTCAATCCGGCGATCGTTCGCCCTGCCGGCCCGATCGATCCGGGCGTCGGCCTCCTCCTGCTCCGCGACACCGAGCGTCGGCCCCTGGCCTCGCTGACCGTGTTTGCCCTGCATTTGGACACCGTGAGCGGGACTGAATACAGCGCGGACTATCCCTATTACCTGCAGCGGTCGCTCCAGCAGGAGTTGGGCGACAAGTTTCTCTCGCTTTTCGGCAATGGCACCTGCGGCGACATCAACCACTTCGACGTCTCCACCAAGCGAAGCCAAGGCGGCCACGACGAAGCCAAACGGATCGGTGAAACGCTGGCCGGCACGGTCAAAGCAAAACTCGGAGGCCTCACCGAGGTGAAGGGGCCCGCATTGGCGACGCGTCTGGAAGTACTTCAGATTCCACTCCAGCGGCCCAGCGCCGAGGAGATTGCCTGGGCGAGCGAAGCATTCAAGAAGGTGGGGAGCAACGAGTTGCCGTTCCTCGAACAGGTCAAGGCCTGCCGGATTATGGCGCTCCACGGTTGGCAGAAGGACACCCGACCGATGCCGGTTCAGGTGTTCCGCCTGGGCGAGGATCTGGCCATCGTCGCCCTGCCAGGCGAGGTGTTCGTCGATCTGGGGCTGGCGATCAAGCAGGCTTCGCCGTTTGCCACAACCCTGGTCGTCGAACTGGCGCACGACTCCTGGTGCGCCTACGTGCCCACACGCAAGGCCTTTGACGAGGGGAGCTACGAAGTGGTCAACAGCCGGGTTCAGCCGGGGGGCGGCGAGATGCTCGTCGACACGGCCGTGCGTCTGCTCAAGGAGTTGAAGCAGGAACTCCGCTGACGGGGCGGAACGTCGCCTCTCCAAAAAAACAAGCCCCCGGCTGGATCACCGGGGGCTTGTCGTTTGCCAGCTCGCAACCTGCGGTCTGAGAGCTAGCGAGGGGGGGCACGAACGAGGTTTAGTAACGAGCGCTGCCTCGGCTCATGACGAAGTCGGGATAGGCTTCGTTGCCGTGTTCGCCGATGTCAAGACCTTCGAGTTCCTCTTCTGCCGAGACCCGAATGCCGATTGTCGCCTTGAGGACCAACCAAGCCAAAGCGGTCAGGACCAGCACATAGGCCGCACAGGCGGCGACGCCGATGAATTGGGTGACCAATTGGTCGACTCCACCGCCATAGAACAGGCCCGCCTTTTGGGCCACGTTGCCGCTGCGAGCCAGGCGATCAGGCGTGGCGAACAAGCCTACGCACAGCGTGCCGAACACGCCGTTGAGCAGGTGCACGGAAAGGGCGCCGACGGGGTCGTCCAACCTCATCCGATCGAAGAAGAGGACCCCGAGGACCACGAGAATACCTGCGACCCCTCCAATCACGGCCGAGACGCCGACCGAAACGAACACACAGGGGGCGGTGATCGCCACCAGGCCCGCCAGGCAGCCGTTGAGCGTCATGCCCAGGTCCGGCTTGCCGAGCAGGAGCCAGGCCAGAAGCGTGGCGCTGAGTGTACCAGCAGCCCCGGCCATATTCGTGGTCACTAGGACCTCGGAAATCGCCGCCGGATCGGCGGCCATCGTGCTCCCCGGGTTGAACCCGAACCAGCCGAACCACAACACGAAGCAACCGATCGTGGCCAAGCTGAGGCTATGGCCGGGGATCGCGTTGATCTTTCCCTTCGCCCCGTACTTGCCAATACGCGGGCCAAGAATCAACACGCCCATCAGCGCGGCCCAGCCACCGATCGAGTGGACTTGGGTCGAGCCGGCGAAGTCGACGAAGCCGCGGGTCTGCAGCCAGCCGCCACCCCAAATCCAGTGGCCAACGACCGGATAAATGGCCATCGCCATGATGAAGCTGAAGATGATGAACGAGACGTACTTGATCCGTTCGGCCACGGCCCCGGAGACGATCGTGGCCGCGGTCCCGGCGAAGACGAGTTGGAAGAAGAACTTCGCCCACAAGGGAACCCCGGTCCAGTTCAAGGCGCTGTAGGCCCCTTGATAGGCGCTGACCGTCGCCGGGCTGTTGTCGGCACCGGCGACCATCCACAGGCCCTCCGAGCCGACGAAACCGTTGCCGTTGCCGAACATCAGCCCCCAGCCGAGGAGCCAGAAGCCGATCGCGGTGACGGCAAACACGACGAAGTTCTTCGACAAGATGTTCACGCAGTTCTTGGCGCGGCACATCCCCGACTCGACGCAGGCGAAGCCGAGGTTCATGAAGAACACCAGCATCGCTGTCACCAGGACCCACACCGTGTCGAGGATCACCTTGAGCTCGGCTGTGGTTGGGCCGGCAGGAGCGGCCGCCACGGCCGGAGCCGATACGGCGGCCGCTTCTGCGGGTTTCTCCTCTGCCGCCAGTACGCGGCCTGCGCCCACCACTTCAAACAGGCAAAGAGATACCAATATCCAAAACCAGAGACGTCTGATATTGCCCATCGATATAAGTCCCTTCTAGAGCGACACTGCGTTCAGATCGCATGGTTCCCGTTTTCGCCGGTCCGGATGCGAATGGCATCGACCAGATCCGACACGAACACCTTGCCGTCACCGACCTGACCAGTTTTTGCCGTCTTGGTGATCGCTTCGATGACCGCCGCTGAGTCGCTGTCGTTGACCACGACCTCGATCTTGATCTTGGGGACGAAATCCACCGTGTACTCGGCCCCACGATACGTTTCGGTGTGCCCCTTCTGGCGACCAAAGCCGCGAACTTCGGTGATGGTCATCCCCTTGATGCCTACCTGGGTCAAGGCATTCTTGACGTCCTCCAGCTTGAAATGCCGGATGAGTGCTTCGATCTTCTTCATGCGTAACGCCTTTCTAAGAAACGGATGTCCGGGTGTGTTACTTGGGATGGAAAACGGTGATGTGAGTCGGCTTGGGGCGACTCAGAATTCCGGGCTGTTGGAGATGACAAATCCATGGTACGCGCTGTTGCCGTGCTCACCCACGTCGAGACCCTCGACTTCCTCTTCCGGGCTGACTCGCAGGCCAACGGTGTACTTCAGGCCGTAGAACAGGATCAATCCCATCCCCACGGCCCAGGCGAAGACCGCGCCGACGCCGACGGCTTGGTTGATCAACTGTTGAACGCCGCCCCCATAGAACAACCCCGGGGCCGGAGAAGCCGTGCCGGTGCCCATCGAAAACAGGCCGAGCGAGAGGGTGCCGAAGGCACCGCAGACGCCGTGCACCGAGACGGCGCCGACCGGGTCGTCGATCTTCAGGACTCGTTCGACAAACAGCACGGAAAGCACGACGAGCACACCGGCTACCCCGCCGATGATCAGCGACGCGGGAATGCTCACCCAGGCGCAGGGGCAGGTGATAGCGACCAGGCCGGCCAGCGCGCCGTTCAGTGCCATCGAGGCGTCCCACTTGGCGAAGATGAGCTTCGAGATGAAGAGCGCCGTAACGCAACCGATCGCCGCCGCGGCATTGGTCGTGCAGACGATGTGGGAAATGTCATTCCGGAGCACAGACATCGTGCTGCCGGGGTTGAAGCCGAACCAGCCGAGCCAGAGGATGAACACGCCCAGCGTGGCCAGCGGGATGTTGTGGCCGGGGATGGCCCGGGGGACGCCTTCCTTCGTGAACTTGCCGAGCCGAGGACCGAGCACGAACGCGCCGACCAAGGCCATCCAGCCACCGACGCTATGCACCACGGTCGAACCGGCAAAGTCCCAGAAACCGCTCCCGCCGAAAGTCGATAGCCATCCGCCGCCCCAGATCCAGTGGCCTGAGAGCGGGTAAACCACGAGGGAAATAACGATACTGTAGAGCATGTAGGAGACAAACTTGGTCCGTTCGGCCATTGCCCCGGAGACGATCGTGGCGGCCGTGGCGGCGAAGACCAGTTGGAAGAAGAACTTGGCTTCCAGCGGGACCTTCGTCCAGGCCAGCGGAGCGAAATTGCTGGTCCCGTCCGTCGCCGTGACTTCCTTAAGGAAGAAACCGCTGTCGCCGACGAAGGCATTCCCTACACTGAACATCAACCCGAAGCCGATCGCCCAGAAGGCGATCGTGCCGAAACAGTAGTCCAGCACGTTCTTCATGAGGATGTTCACCGAGTTCTTCGCTCTCGTGAAACCCGTTTCCACCAGCGCGAATCCGGCCTGCATCCACATCACCAGAAAGGCCGTCAGGAGAACCCAGACGGTATCCATGTCGATGGCTTTTTCGTCGATGGCCTTCTTGAGATCGTCAACGGTCGGCGGGGCCTCGGCCGGGGCCGCCGATGTTGCCGGAGGAGAAGGCGGCGTCTCATCGGCAAACGCCGGTGCGCCGGCAAAAAGCACAATGCCAGCTAGTAGGAAGAATGCAGTAGACCACAGTCGCCAGTCACGAACCAAGTTCACCATACTACGCGCCTTTCAGAAACGAATGCCAAGCTGTTCCCACGAGGGAATGACGGTTTGACGGGTTAGCAATTGGCGTGCCAGCGTAGCAGTCGCACTCCGCGCCAAAACAGGCCGGCCGCGTCAAAATTGTCGCACAGCACGTGTCTTGCGCACGATTTCACTGGTTCCGTTTTCGTGTAAGTGGAAGAAACAAATGTGGCGTGTGCCTGTTTCGCAGGCGGATGCTGACACGAGTTCGAGCACTCGCCGGCCGGTCGCATGAACGACTTCGTCGCAAAGACGCTTTAGCCTGCCAAATGCGTCGGCCCTGGCCGCCATCCGGGCGCCCTGTGTGACTTGCGGCCTAACGGAAGACGACTGAGCTGTCGAGAAAGCCGACGTGGATCATCGGGCCGAACCGGAAAGAGGGGGGCCGGGCCGCGTGGACCGATCTCCTGGTTCGATCGGTCGGGTGCGTTGCCTTCGCGCCCATCGGAAAGTATATTGCTGTCGGAGGAGACGGTCCGCTCCTCCGGTGTGGTATACGCAATGGACTTGAAATCGCCCGCGGGGCTTGCCTCGCGTTTCGCTTGTCGACCGGTGGTCGTAGCTGTCGCATTGTTAAGGGAGCACCATCATGACGCAAAGGGCCATGGCCGGAGAACCCCTACCATCGTTGCATCTCGACCGGCGCGGGTTCCTCGCCGGCACGGTCGCGACGGCCTGCCTCGGGACGATGCCGGCGGCCGTTGGCGCCGAGAAGCCGGCGGCCAAGTACCGGGTGGCCGTCATTGGCCATACCGGGCAGGGCAGCTATGGACATGGCCTCGACACGGTGTGGCGCGAGATCTCGGCAGCCGAGATTGTTGCCGTGGCCGACGCAAACGAACAGGGGCTGGCCGCGGCGGTCGCACGACTCAAGGCCCCCAAGGGGTATCGCGACTATCGCCAGATGCTCGACGAAGTGAAACCCGATCTGGTGAGCATCGGCCCGCGCTGGATCGATCAGCACTGCCGCATGGTCGTGGCCGCCGCCGAACGGGGCGTGCGCGGAATCTACCTGGAGAAACCGCTTTGCCGAACGCTCGCCGAGGCCGACGAAATGGTCGCCGCCTGCGCGAAGAACAGGGTCAAGGTGGCCGTCGCCCACCAGACCCGTTATAGCCCCCGGTTGGCGATCGTTCGAGAATTGATCGCCTCGGGCAGGATCGGCCGCGTCCTGGAATTCCATGCCCGCGGCAAGGAAGACTCCCGGGGGGGCGGCGAGGATCTCTGGGTCCTCGGCACGCATGTCTTGGACCTCGTACACTGTCTGGGTGGCGTTCCGGAGTGGTGCTTCGGCCGCGTCTATCAGAACGGCAAACCGATCACGAAGGCCGACGTTAAGGCTGGCAACGAAGGGATCGGGCCGCTGGCCGGCGACGAGGTGCATGCCACCTATCGTCTCGCCTCCGGAAGCATGGCGCATTTCGACTCGCTGCGCAGTGCCGGCGGCTCGCCATCCCGGTTTGGCGTGACGATCCTCGGCACCCAAGGCGCCCTGCACCTCGGCACGGGCTACCTGCCGCCGGTGCACTATCTGGCCGACTCCTCGTGGTCGCCGGGCGAGAGCGGCAAGGCGTGGCTACCGGTCAGCTCCGCCGGCATTGGCCAACCCGAGCCGCTCAAAGATACGGGGCTGCACGGCGGCAACCTGCTGGCCGTCCACGACCTGCTTGCGGCGATCGAAGAGGACCGCCCGCCGCTCTCCAACCTTGAGGCCGCGAGGACGACGACGGAGATGATCGTCGCCGTCTTCGAATCGCAACGCGTGGGCGGCCCGGTGACCGTTCCCCTGGCCTACCGCCAGAATCCCCTGACGCTGCTGCCCTGAGGGCCGCGATCAGGCGGCCCCACGGAGCATGGCCAACCGAAGCGCCGACTGTTCGATCAACTGCTGTGCGCGATCCAAGAGCCCTGTGGCGACGCCGGTTGGCCCGTCAAACCGACTCGTCGCATCGGTGGCCATGAACCGACCACCGCAATGCTGACAGGTGACCTGTTGACCGAGATACGCGACACGGATTTGCACGGGACGACCGCAGACGGGGCACTCTTGGACGAAATAGACAGATGGCGACATCACTCGAAATTCCCTTACGAGACCTGCTCAGAAGAAAAGACAACCGTGGGCCGTGCCAGGTTCGGACTTCCTTGTCCGCATTTGCACGGCGGAAACGCATGCCCCACCGTTGACCGCCAGGCCTCAAGAGCCGTTCTCGTCGGTCAACAGCCTAGAATACGCAGCGCCATCGCCGCCGGTTCGCGCGTCAGGCCGGTCCGCGGCAAGGCATTGTCGCCATGGAGGTTGGCACGCAGCAAGCCGTTGCGGGCCCACGCTCTAACCAAAATGGCTACCACGATTGGCGGGCAGAACAGATGAACCAGTCCAGGCAGATCCCCAACGTGGCGTGCTGGAGCGCGCCGGAAAGGAGCGACCGCGTGCGGAAGGCGAGAATCCCCCAGAGAAGGGCACCGAAGATCGAGCCATAGGTCTCGCTGGCCGGTTTGCCGATGTGCATGACCACCGACAGGAGCACCTGCACCCACAGGGCGCTCGCGTCGCCCATCGAGTCGCGCAGGCCGAACTGCATGAAGCCGCGGAAGTGGAACTCCCAGCCGAGGTAGAACAGGAAGTACATCGCCGCGTGAAGGGCGAAGTCGTCGCGCCGAAGCGCCGGGTTGAACGGATAGATGGCCCGGTACGCCGGATCGAGTGAGGTCCAATAAGCGACCAGTACAAAGACCGGGGCGCAAAGCAGGAAACTCCGTACCGTGCGGACACGATCACCCAGTTGAACCCCATAGTTCGCCAGTCCTTCGCGGAAGACGAATTTCACCACCAGGGCCGGGACCAAGCCTAACAGCACCAGCGCACCAAGGAACATAGAGAGGGTGGCCGTCAGCTGTGGGTCGTTCTTCAGGACGAACCAGTCCGATAGGTGCTCGAGGTAATACTCGCGACTGCAGAAGTACGTCCAGGTGACCAGCGTGAGCGTCGACACCAGGAGTACAACGGTCGGCTTGAACTGGCGTCCACGGAACGACGCCGCCAGGAGATCGAAGAAACCAAGACGGCTCACGATAATTCGCTCCGGACTCGCTGAAGCCACTCGTAGGTGATCCGCAACCCTTCGGCCAGGGGCGTGGGCCGATAGCCCAGCTCTCGTTGGGCCTTTTCCGAGGTCCGAGCCCAGTCGTGCAGGAAGGTCTTCACCCATCCTGGAGTAATCTGGGGATGGATATTGAACCAATCCGCTCGCTTCTTCAAAATGCATGCAAACACCATCGGCGCGACACGGAGCAGCGGTATCTGAAAGTGGCGTTTGCCGCTGATCCGGTCGATCTGCCGGAAGAACTGCTTGAGGGAGGCATTCTCGCCGGCCAAGAAATACCGCTGGCCGATCCGTCCCTTTTCCATAGCGAGGATGTGTCCCTGGACAACGTCGTCAACCAGCACCCAGTTGCCGACGTTCACGCCCCAGTTCAACAGGAACGGCACCAGCCCTCGATCGTACTCGTCGATCAGGAGCGAAACGGAATTCCCCTCGGTGAGACGTCCCGGCCCGTAGACGCGGCAGGGATTGACGATCACCACGGCAGCGCCCTGAGCGGCGCGGGCCAGCGTTTCCCGTTCGGCCATCAACTTGGTCCGTTCGTACGCGGTAAAGCAGTGTTCCGAGATACGCGGATAGTCTTCGTCCGCGATTTCGCCTCGCCGGGTCGGCCCAGAAGTCAGTTCGGTGGACGTTACCACGATTCGCTCGACGCTCAGCTGTGCGGCCAGTTCCAGGACGTTCCGGGTCCCTTGGACGTTGATGTCGAAATAGGTCTGCGGGTGGCGGGCCCAGTTCTTGGCGTAGCCGGCCAGGTGGAAGACGCGAGTACACCCCTTCATGGCCCGGGCGAGCGAGTCGCGATCGGTGACGTCGCCCAGGATAAGTTCCACTCCTTTCCGCATCAGCGGGCCGCCATCGTTCCAGCCGAATCCCGGCGGCGGAGACACACGGGTCTGTCGCGAAAGGACACGAACGCGTTGCCCCTGATCAGTGAGCGATTGGACCAGCCGCGTCCCGATGAACCCGGTCGCCCCGGTAACGAGGATCACACCGCTATCATCCACGATCGTGCCTCAACCTCAACAGACCCACCCCTAATGCCCGGATACTGGGGAGCGTCTACTATGTCCGCAATCGCTTCCCAACGCAAACGGAGTATTGGTTTTTCCATCGGCTGTTTCAAAGGCAAATGCACAAGACCTTTCCACTCGAATTGTCTAGGAAGCTGCTCAAAAAAGAACGATTTTCAGCAGCCCCTGTGTCGCCGTTTGTCCGGTTTTGAAACAGCTTCTACTGACTTGGTCTCTGTGGGGGAGTTTCATCCATCCCCGAACGCGGTGGCCCGTGCGAACGAAAAACGGCAGACGGATGAACCTGAGATAATCCCTTCGTTCATCCTCCTTCCCGAACTCCCCCTCGCAAAATCGTGTTGAAATTGGGCCAGCCGTTCTGCTAGGCTGATTCCTGGCAGCCCAAAAAGGCGAGCCGCTTTGATCTTTGACAATCGACGCTTTCGACAAAAATCGCCCTCGCGCTTCAGCGTACGGCCGCCAGGCCCAACCCAAGCGGCAAGAGCGACTGCGCGCATGGCTCGTGCTCCTTGCAGAGCGCGGGCCAGGGGTTTCCGGACCACGGAAACATTGCGGGGGGAGGTAATCCTAGGTGGTACATATGTAACCGAATTAAGTAGACACCCATGAATTATGCAACACATCCCCACTTTCGGGTTAGTTCACTTGCGTCTTTTCGTGTAAACGTAACTATCGGGATAGAAGTCATTTACGAATGTGCGCTGCGACGCAAAATGTGCATCACAACACGTGAGGCTTTCCACAATTCTCTCCCTTAACCAGGGGGTGATCCGCGGAGTACCAGCCAGCGGCCGAGGCGATTTGCAGGGCCATTCCCCCAACCAGAGGAGACTGGCTCACGCGACCGTCCGTCCCCCTTTGTTTGAGCCCCGTTTAGGAGTATCTCGCTCATTGAATGGCATAAAGAACCAAGAACCACTCCGCGTCCTGCTTCTTCGCATTTGCCCAACTCGTTTCTGCTGAATCCCAACGGTTTCGCGGTAGACTCGTTGCCACCGCTCTCTCTTGGCCCCCCTAGGCCGGACAGGCTATACTAGCAGGATCGCGAAACCAGACTGCTCAGAGGATCGCATGACGAAGATCGCACTTGATGAAGTTGCCTCGGCGGGGGTGGTGGGAGCCGGCGGGGCCGGCTTTCCTACCCATGTGAAGCTCGCCGGCAAAGCCGATACCGTATTGATCAACGCGGCCGAATGTGAGCCGCTCCTGCACAAAGACAAAGAAGTTCTCCGCCAGTACGCCGACGCCGTGTTAGCCGGCCTGAGCGCCGCAATGGAGTTGGTCGGCGCTCAGCGAGGCGTGATTGGGATCAAGGGGAAGTATCACGACGTCATTGACCTGCTCCAGCCCAAGCTTCCCAAGGGGATTGAGATTTGCCCCTTGCGTGACGCCTATCCGGCCGGTGACGAGTTCATGCTCGTCTACGATGTCTTGGGCCGCATCATTCCCCCTGGGGGGATCCCGCTGAACGTGGGCGCGGTCGTGATGAACGTCGAGACGGCGATGAATGTGGCCCGATCGGCCGAGCAGCCGGTTACCGAGAAGTATCTGACCGTCGCCGGGGCCGTCGCTCAGCCGATCACCTTGCGGGTTCCGCTTGGGGTGACGCTCGCTCAGTGTGTGGCCGCAGCCGGCGGACCGACGATTGCCGATCCAAATTACATCGTCGGCGGCGTGATGATGGGCTACCTCGAAGACAATCATCAGGCCCTGGTCGACAAGACGACCGGCGGACTGATCCTTCTGCCCTCCGATCACGTGGTGGTGCGTCGCCGTCGTCAGGACTGGAAACAGATCGCCCGCATCGGCCGCAGCGCGTGCGATCAGTGCAGCTTCTGCACCGAACTCTGTCCGCGGTGGCTGCTGGGGCATCCGATCGAGCCCCACCGGGCGATGCGGAGTCTGGGGTTCAACCTCGTGGGCGAAGCCAACGTTCAGGGGACGTCGTTCTGCTGCGAGTGCAACCTGTGCAGCCTTTATTCCTGCCCCGAGGATCTCGATCCTCGCAACGTCTGCGTTCAAAATAAGCGACGCCTGGCCGCGGAAAAGAAGCGATGGGAGAATCCGCCTTTCAATCCGCGCCGCGCTGAGCTCCATATGGAGAATCGCAAGGCGCCGATGAAGCGGCTGATTCAGAAACTCGGCCTGACTCAGTTCCGCAACGAAGGGCCGCTCCACGACGACCTCCTCGCGACGGACAAGGTGGGCATCAAGCTCAAACAGCATATCGGCGCCCCCTGCGAGTCCGTGGTGAGTGTCGGAGACCGCGTGACCAAGGGCCAAGTGCTCGGCCGGCCACCCGTTGTCAACGGCAAGCCGGCACTCGGCTGCCCGGTCCACGCCTCGATCGACGGCACGATCACCGCCATCGAAAATGGCGTCGTCTGGATCGAAAAGCGTTGACGCCTTGCTCTCCTGACAAGATATACCCCCTACTGCCTAACTGCCTATTCCCTCACTATGGCCAACCAGAAATCCATCGGCGCAATCGAACTTTCGAGCATTGGGATCGGATACCAGATCGAGGACGAAATGCTGAAAGCGGCCTCGGTCGACCTGCTGATCGCGCGTTCGATCTGCTCCGGCAAGTACTTGATCGTCGTGGGCGGCTCGGTCAGCGACGTGGAATCCGCGATCCAGACCGGCCTGACCGCGGCCGGGGAATCCGTCATCGACCACCTGATGATCCCCAACATCCACGAATCGGTCTTTGCCGCCCTGGGACAGTCGATCACGCTCAACGGCGATCACAACGGCGCTCTGGGCGTCGTTGAGACCTTCAGCGGCACGAGTGTCTTGGCCGCCGCCGATGCGGCGGCCAAGGCCGCCCGCGTGACCCTGTTCCGGATCCATGTCGCCATGGCGATGGGAGGAAAAGGGTTGTGTCTGATGACCGGCAGCGTGGCCGATGTCCGGGCAGGCGTTCAGGCGGCCGCTGACGTGGCCCGCGAGCGGGGACTGCTTGTTTCGGAAGTCGTGATTCCCCGTCCCAGCCGCGAACTGTTCGCCGATTATCTCTGAAGGGCCCTTGCATATTCGGAGACTTTCGCGAAAATTATCCTTACAGTTGGGTCGTGCTGACGCGGCACGATGGACTAGAGGCCCGCGAGTGGTCGCCTCCAGGAGGCCGATCCGTGCGGGAGGGCCTAGTGGGAAGGAGGTGATCCAGTGTCTGAATCCTGTCTGTTTCACCGAGGTGGCACCGTCTAGCAGGAGCCGGCGGGCTGCCTACTAAGCAGCCACTCGGTTCGGATCTTCGATCCGGAATATACACGCCAGGGCTCGATCTCTTAGGGGGATTGGGCCCTGGTCGTTTTCTTGCCGTCTTCCGCCTCAAGAAAACGGGCCATTCTTTGATGCGCTGCTGGAGCAGGGGGTAGTTGACGGCACTGCCAGCATGCGGTATCTGTGACGCTATCCTGTGTCCAACTCCGACTGGTGGATCGCTTCTTTGAAGGAGGCACGAGATGGCAAGACTGCTGGGAATGGCACTGATCGCGGCGTCCGTGTTAGGAACGACCGCCAGGGTCGCCGAGGCTGGCTACTGCGGAGCGGCCCGATATCACTGTCTCAAAAGGGCCTGCTGTAGCCCTGCAATTTGCGCCGGCTGCCAGCAATGCTATACGGTGATGAAGACCTGTCGAGAGACGGTCTATGAAACGCAGCAGATCACCTGTTTCAAGACCTGCTTTCAGTCGGTCTGTGAGACCCAAATGGTCACATGCACCCGGTACATCCCCGAAACGCGTTTCCAGCAGTGCACCTATACGGCCTGGAAGCCCGTCTACGAGACGGCCGTACGGACCGTTGTGAGCACCGTTTGCCGTCCCGTCTGGGAAACCCAGACCCGGCAGATTTGCCACACGGTTTACCGGCCAGTCTATGAGACGTGCCAGCGAGAGGTTCGCCATACGGTTTGTCGGCCGGTGAAGTGTTTCCAGATCGTTCGCGTGTGCAGTGGTCATTGGGAAACCCAAGTCGCCGAGACGGCCGTGCCGCCGTGTGCCCCCGCCGCCTGCGCTCCGGCGACTTGTGCCCCGGCCCCCTGCGCCCCAGTCCGTACCTGTCGCCGCGTTTGGGTGCCTGAGATCATCGAGAAGCAGGTGGAATGCGTCAAGTACGTTCCCGAGGTCTGTGTGACGCGAGTTCCGTACACGGTGTGTCGCATGGTGCCGGAAGTGCAAACCCGACTCTGCACGTATCAGGTGTGCCGCATGGTGCCTGAATACATCCATCGGCAGGTCCCATTCACCGTTTGCCGCATGGTGCCGGAGGTCTGCACCCGGATGGTTCCCTATACGGTGTGCCGACCGGAGGTTTACCAGAAACCGGTGACCTGCGTCCGACGGGTTCCGTACCAGGTGCCATATACGGTCACCCGCTGCGTCCCGCGCGTCGTGTGCAAGCAGATGCCGGTGACGGTGTGCTGTCCGGTGCCGTGCTGTGCCCCGCCACAGCCCTGTGTTCCACCAGTTTGTGGGTGTGCGAAGTAGCGAGCGACGAGGCGGCCCAAGGATTGGCCGCCATTGATGGGTCCGACAGAAAGGGCGGCTCAGCTCCTCAAGGCTGGGTCGCCCTTTCCTTTTTCGGAGGGGCCAACGCGCCAGTTATTCGTTTCTCGGCCCTCATTTGGGGCTACCCCCTCTAGTCTATCACTTGTTATAATACTGGTTTCTTCCTTTGGACCCGAGCCTTCCCAGTACTTCATGCGACGCGACGATATCCGCAACATTGCCATTATTGCCCACGTTGACCACGGAAAGACCACGCTCGTCGACTGCTTGCTGCGTCAGAGCGGCGAGTTCCGCGCGAGCCAACTGGTGGGGGACTGCATTCTCGATTCAAATGAACTCGAGCGGGAGCGTGGGATCACGATCCTGGCCAAGAACATCTCGTTCCACTACCGAGGGGTGAAGATCAATGTGATCGACACCCCTGGCCACGCCGACTTGGGCGGCGAGGTGGAACGGGTTCTGCGCATGGCGGATGGGGCCTTGGTCCTGGTCGACGCGGCCGAGGGGCCCATGCCCCAGACCCGGTTCGTGCTCTCCAAGGCCTTGGAGTGCGGCCTAAAACCGATCGTGGTGATCAACAAGATCGACCGTCAGGACGCTCGGGCGCATGAAGTGCTCAATGAGACCTTCGAACTCTTCCTCCAGTTAGGCGCCGATCAGCACCTGACCGACTTCCCGCATATCTTTTCCAGCTCTCGCGAGGGGGACTCGACCGACGACCCGGACAATCGCGGCGACTCGATGCAGCCGCTCTTGGACATGGTCCTCGAACACATTCCAGGACCGGAAATCGACCCGGATGCGCCGCTCCAGATCCTGGTGACCACGCTCGACTGGTCGGACTATGTCGGCCGGATCGCGATTGGGCGAGTCCTTTCTGGGAAGATCGCCCGTGGACAGCAGGTCGCGCTTATCCAGGCCGAAGGGACGACCCAGGCCAAGGTCAACGGCGTCTTTCTTTTCGACAAGTTGGGCCGAAGCGAGGTCGAGGAGGCCACCGCCGGCGACATCACGGCGGTTGTCGGCCTGGAGACGGTCTCCATTGGCGACACGATCAGCGACGTGGAGAACCCTCGCGTTCTGCCCCGCGTGGAAGTCGACCCGCCGACCCTCGAAATGGTCTTCGGCGTGAACACCTCGCCGCTGGCCGGTCGCGAAGGGAAGTATCTCACCAGCCGTCACGTTCGGGCTCGACTCGTACGCGAACTGGAGAAGAACGTGGCGCTGCGAGTCACAGAGGAAGGCCCCGAGGCGTTTCGCGTTGCGGGCCGCGGGCTCTTGCATCTGTCCGTGCTCATCGAGACCATGCGTCGCGAAGGCTTTGAGCTGTCGATCGGCAAGCCCCGGGTGATCCTCCGGAAACACAATGGTGTGATGGAGGAGCCGTTTGAATCGCTGGTCGTCGAGGTTCCAACCGACCGGATGGGGCCGGTCATGGAACTCGTCGGGGCGCGGCGCGGCCAGTTGGCGGAGATGAACACCCACGACGACTATACTTACCTGGTCTTCTCGATTCCCGCACGGGGACTGATCGGCCTGCGGACAAAACTGCTCAACTCGACTCAGGGCACCGCGATCATCCACCATCGCTTCGAGAACTACCGGCCAATGGAAGGGGATATCCCTAGCCGGCCCACCGGGGTCCTAGTATCAATGGCCGCGGGCCGGGTCGTGGCGTATGCCCTCGACGGACTCCAGGAGCGAGCGGACATGTTCGTCTCCCCGGGCGACGAATGCTACGAAGGGATGGTCGTCGGCGAAAACAGCCGCTCCGGCGACATGCCGGTCAATCCGACCAAGGAAAAGAAACTGACCAACATGCGCGCGGCCGGGAGCGATCCGAATATTCTCCTCCGCCCGCCACGGATCCTCTCGCTCGAAGCTGCTCTGGAGTACATCGAAGACGACGAGCTGGTCGAGGTCACGCCGAGTAAGATCCGTCTGCGCAAAGCCGTGCTCAGCCACATGGACCGTCGCCGCGAAGCCCGTCGCCAGGCCAAGACCGAGCAGACGTGAGACGCGTGAGACGCCGCTTCAGCGTGCGATGGCATAGCACGCTGAAGCTGAGCGGCTGGCATGGAACCGGGGGCTGCTTCCACCCGCTCGCCGCTCGGTCATCCGCTTTTGCCGTCCCCGCTGGGCGTCGAGATCGAGATGTCTCCATTCATCGACGGCGCCACGTCCACCGGCCGGGTCTCTTCCGACCACCGGGGCTCGTAGGCCGAGGGGCCGATCAGTTCTTCGATCTGGCGTTCGTCGAGAACCTCTTCGCGTTCCAAGGCCGTGGCCAGGCGGTCGAGTTTGTCGCGATGGTCATTGAGGACCTGCTCGGCTCGCTCTGACGCCTTGCGGAGGAACCGTACGATTTCCTCGTCGATGACCTGGGCCGTATGCTCGCTGAACTCGCGGGGCTCGGAGATATCCTTGCCCAAGAACGGATGGTGCTCGCTGGCGCGGAAGGCCACGGGGCCGAGTCGTTCGCTCATCCCCCAGTGGGTCACCATGCGTCGGGCCAAGCTCGTGGCTTGCTTCAGGTCGTCTTC
>JBDKTH010000588.1:0-23468 GCA_039680305.1 Thermoguttaceae bacterium
TTCCGTGCCGGTTGCGGTCGAGTCCTGAACGCTTTGGAGTGGATATCGGATGTTTGCTTGTCGGCGATGGGGGCTGCTGTCAGTCGTCCTGGGCATGGCGTGCCTTAGCGGTGCGGCCAGCCAGGGCCGCGAAATCTGCGTCAACGTCCAGACCGGTAACGACCACAACCCGGGGACTCGAGAGCAGCCTTTGGTCACCGCACAGCGAGCCGTCGTCAAGGCCCAGCCCGGCGACGTCATCCATCTGCTGCCCGAAGGAGCGCTCATCCGTCAGGAGATCGTGCTGGCGGGCAAAGAGGGGATCACCATCGATGGTCACAATGTGACCCTCACCGGGGCCGACCCGCTGCCGGCCGAAGGCTGGGAACAGGTCAGGCCTAACTTGGCCCGTCGCCGCATGCCGCAAACCTTGATGAAGCGGCATCTGCTGATCGTCAACGGCAAGGCGAACCGGATGGGCCGCTCGCCGACCGTAGCGAAGCCGTTTCCGTCGCCGGAGAAACTCAAGTCAGGGCAGTTCTGCTGGCAAGATATCGATGCAAAGGAAGGCTGGCTCTACGTTTGTGGGCCACGCGACCACTTGGAATGGAGCGTGCGCATGGCCGGGGTGCGGACCTCGGGCCGCGGTCGCAATGTCACGATCCGCAACCTCAACTGTCGTCATGCCCTGAACGACGGCTTCAACATCCACGGCGACTGGCGGGGCCTGCGGTGCAGGAACATCACCGGGTATGAGAACTTTGACGAAGGATTCAGCGCCCACGACACCTGCCAATGTTGGATCGACAACGGCCGTTTTTGGGGAAATGACAACGCTGTAGCCGACATCGATCAGGCCGATACGTTCTACTGCAACTGCGAGTTTCGCGACAGCGTCAGTGTCGAAGTGTTTCTGCGGGGTGGGAAGCACACCCTGGACGACTGCCGCATTGTGGCTGCAGGCCAGATCGCCCTATCGGCCACCTCGACTAAAGTCGGCAAGGACAACGTACAATACGTGCCTCTCGATTGCCGGTTGACCCGTTGCGAGATCCGCAGCGTTGAAGGCCGAGAACGAGCCTTTTACGCTAACGACGCGACCGTGAGTCTGACGGATTGCCGGTTGGAACGCGTGAAACTGAACGTCCGTGGCACGAAGCTGACCGCCCAGAAGAGCACGCTCGACAGTCAGCCGCTGACACCGTGACGGATGGGCACCTCTTCGGGACCAGGCGTCCGGGGATTGCTCTTCCTGACTGGTGACGAGTTGGACGACCTCACACGCTGGCGATGTCCGCCGGCTGCGCCGTGGCACCGTATTCGACGTGCTCAAGAAACTCGGCGTAGCGAGCGCGGAATGCCTCCACGACCGCCGGATCGAAATGCGTACCGCAGTCGCGTTCGATGATCGTTCGGGCGAGGTCCGGAGCGTAAGCCGGCTTGTAGACTCGCGGTGACGTCAAGGCATCGAAGACGTCGGCCAAGGCAACGATCCTTGCGGAAAGCGGGATTTCCAGCCCCGGCAGATGGTCGGGATAACCCGTGCCGTCGAACCGTTCGTGGTGGTGGCGGGCAATGTCCGTGGCCATGGCCAGGAAGCTGCCACAGGATCCCTGCTCGGCAGCCTGGCGAAGCGCGTCGGCGCCGATGACCGAGTGCCGTTTCATGATCTCGAATTCGTCAGGGGTGAGCCGGCCCGGCTTGAGCAGGATCGGGTCGGGGATTCCCACCTTGCCGATGTCGTGCAAGGGGCTGGAGCGAAAGATGTCGTTGAGGAACCGTTCGTCGATCTGGTCCACGTACGGTCCGGCAAGGCTGAGTTGTTCCGCCAGGATACGGGAGTAGGTGCGCATTCGTTCGAGGTGTTCGCCGGTTTCCGGGTCACGCGACTCAGCAAGTTTGGCCAAGGCGAAGACGGCGATGTCGCGCGTGGCGGTCACCTCGGCGGTTCGTTCGCGGACGAGCTGTTCCAAGTGCGCGTTGAACTGCTGGATCTGGGCGTTGGCTCGCCACAACTGGGCGAGCGAGTCGCGCAGGCGGAAATGGACTCGCACCTTGGCCAGTAGCTCGTCATGGTCGAACGGCTTGATCACGTAGCTGTCGGCCCCGTACTCGTAGCCTTTCACACGCTCCGCGGTCGTCGCCTTGCCGCTGACCAAGATGACCTGGGTGAAGGGGCCCAGTGGACTTTCCTTGATTCGTCGGCATGTCTCATAGCCGTCGATCCCCGGCATCATGATGTCCAAGAGCACCAGGTCGGGGCCGAATTGAACTAGCTTGTCGAGGCACTCCTCGCCACTGCCGGCAAACTCCAGTTCGTAGTCGTCATGCAAGAGTTCGTCGAGGATGTCACGATTCATTTCGCTGTCGTCGACGACCAGGATTCGGCTGTTCATTCATACCCCTCAATAAGCATCAGTCTCGAAACGCTTTTGAGCCGCTTTCCGATCCGGGCATAAGAACAGACGTGGCTCAGGGATAGGGTAGGTCGCAAAACACTGGCGCGACTCCGAGAAGGGGCGGTGCGGGACGCCAAGCGTGCCATGTGTACCAACCTTAACGGACGAGGCAGGCAAAGCTGATGGCAGACTGAACGCCGAAAGAGGGGGGGAGGGCGTCCACGCATTAACAGTCGATGGCGCGGCAAAGGGCGAGATCGGAAGAAGCGTCTCGCCCCATTCACTCGTTCAACAGCGGAATCCTGTGCTACGGTTCACTATGCAATTCCGCAGGGATGACTACCCCTGCAGAGCAAACCTGCCTTGATGCCTGCCACAAGAGTCCCTCCGACCCTCCCGGTTCGTAACCCCGATGGTTCCACGTCGAGTGTCTTGAGTTAGCCAACAACGGGAAGCGACCGGACACCTTCGCGGTGCAACGAGCAATTTGGCGAGACGAAAAAATGACCGCGTTCGAAGATAAGGAGATTGTTGCCGAATTCGTGGTTGAGTCGCGCGAGCGGCTGGCCGACGTCGAGAACCAACTCCTGGCGATCGAAACCGCCGGCAGTGACCTGGATGTGGAATTGGTCAACGAGGTGTTCCGCGCAGTGCACTCGATCAAAGGGGCGGCCGGCTTCTTGGGCTTCGAGACACTCAGCCAGTTGGCCCACAGCCTGGAAAACGTCCTAAACCTGGTACGGAACCGGCAGTTGGTGCCGGACGGCCAGGTGACCGACGTCTTGCTCCGTTCGGCCGATACTCTGCGGAAAATGATCGACGACGTGGAGCACTCCAACGAGGTTGAGATTTCCGAGTATTTGGACCTACTCCAGCAGATCGTGGCTGGCCTGGCGGCCGAAGAGAGTGGCCAGAAGCTCGCGCCGGAACGCCCGCCCCAAACGGACGCCGCGGATGCTGCCGAAGCGAACCGTGGCTCGAACGCCAACCGGGCAACGCCCGTGAAGACCCCAGTTCGGTCCAATCAAGGAGATGAGACTGCGGACGGATCGACCCATGCGACGGAACCCCAGACGCCGACCGCCGCACCTGCGGCCGTCCCGAAGGTTGGCAAGGTGGAGCCGTCAGCGGTCCGCTCGACACCGGCGGACACGCATACTTCGGGGGCGGTTGCTCCCGTCGAAACCAACATTCGTGTCTCCGTCGCGGTGCTCGATCGACTGATGAACCTTGCCGGGGAGTTGGTCCTGGCACGCAACCGGTTGTTGCAGACGGTCAACAACGCCGACCATAGGGCCCTGGATACGGTCGCTTCGCGGGTCGACCAGGTGACCAGCGAATTGCAGGAGACCATCATGCAGACGCGACTGCAGATGGTCGGCAACGTATTCAACAAGTTCCCCCGGGTCGTTCGCGATTTGAGCAACACGCTTGGCAAACAGTGTCAACTGACGCTGGAGGGCCAGGAGGTGGAACTCGACAAGTCGATTATCGAAGCGATCAGCGATCCGCTGACCCACCTGATCCGCAACGCCGTGGATCATGGCCTCGAGTTGCCTGAGGACCGCGTCCGGGCAGGCAAGGCTCCGGTGGGGACGATCAACCTGCGGGCCTTCCATCAGGCGGGTAAAGTGAATCTTTCGATCAGCGACGATGGCCGCGGGATTGACGCGGCCCGGATCCGCGAAAAGGTCATTGCCCAGGGCGTCTTGCCTGCCGAGCAGGTCCGGGAAATGTCCGATCGCGAAATCCTCCAGATCATCTTCCGGCCCGGGTTTTCCTTGGCGAAAGAGGTCACCCAAGTTAGCGGCCGTGGGGTGGGCATGGACGTCGTCAAGACGAACATCGAGAAACTTGGCGGCACGGTGACCATCGATACCCAGGTCGGCATAGGGACGACCTTCACGATCAAGCTTCCGCTAACGTTGGCGATTGTGCCGGCCTTGGTGGTACGCTGTGAAGGACGACGGTTTGCCGTGCCCCAGGCCAGTATCAACGAACTGGTTCGAGTGAAGGCAAGCGAGGCGTCGGCAAGGATTCAGCGGATCAAGAACGCCGAAGTGTTACGCCTTCGTGGTTCGCTACTTCCCCTGGTCCGCCTCAGCACTGCCCTTGGGCTCGGCGAGACGGCCACGCCGTGCGACCACGAACGTGTCTGGAACGTCATCGTAGTCGAGGCTGGGCACCTGCGATACGGGTTGATCGTCGACGGACTGCACGACTCCGAAGAAATCGTGGTCAAGCCGCTCGGCCGGCATCTGAAGGATGCTCCTTGCCTGGCCGGGGCAACGATCCTCGGCGATGGTACGGTCGCCCTGATCCTCGATGTTGCGACAATTGCCTCCCACTGTCACTTGGAGGCGTCTGTCCAGGAAGAGGCGAAAAAGGAGTTGCCTGGCACGGCTAGTGGCCCGGAGATGCAGAGCGTGCTGTTGTTCCACAATGCGCCCACCGAGCAATTCGCGACTCCCATGCAGTTGATCGACCGGTTGGAGCGGATCGACAGCGAGCAGATCGAGAGCGTGGGCGGGCAAAAGGTACTTCAATACCGGGGGATGTCGCTGCCCTTGTTGTGCTTGGAAGATCACATCCATGCCCTGCCACGCCCCCAGGCAGCCGAGGTCTTCGTCGTCGTGTTCAAGGTCGCGGGCCGGGAGGTCGGCTTGCTTGCGCCGGATCTGGTCGACATCTACGAGATCCCCGTGACTCTCGACACCGTAATGTTTCGCGAGCCAGGCGTGCTCGGCTCCACGGTCGTCGATGGCAAAACCACTCGGCTGATCGATCTCTGCGAGTTGACAAAGACCGTGCATCCCCAGTGGCTCGAACATGGCGAAACGGCATCCAGGTGCGGCAAACTGGCAACAATCTTGGTGGCGGAAGACTCCGAATTCTTCCGACGGCAACTAAGCAGTTTTCTGGAAACGGCTGGCTATGAGGTCGTAGCATGCGAGGACGGCCTCGTGGCATGGAACACTCTCCAAATGCCAGACCGGCATGTCGATCTGGTGGTCACGGACCTGGAAATGCCGAACGTCAACGGGTTGGAACTGACGCGCAAGATCAAGGAGCATCCGGCTTTGGCGCATCTGCCCGTCATCGCGGTGACGTCGTTAGCCAGCGAAGAGGACCGCCGCCGGGGACAGGAAGCGGGCGTCGACGAATACCACGTCAAGCTGGATCGCGAACGGCTGATAAGTAGCGTGGAGCGGTTCATGGCCAAAGCAAAACACCGGGATGCCAATAAGCTAGTCGCTGCCGCCCGAGAGGGGAGGAACAGATGACGACCACGATTGAGATGGATGCAGTGGGGACTGCCGATACCCTGCAGTCCGCGAGTTTCTACCTCGGCGACGCCCTGATGGCGATCCCGATCCAGCAGATCGAGGAGATCAACCGCCATCTCGCGCTGACCCCCGTTCCCCATGCACCGCCGTTCGTGCGCGGGGTGATCAACCTGCGCGGCGAAGTGATGACGGTGATCGATCTTCGTGCAGTACTAGGCCTGGGGCCAACGGAGATAACTCCCCAGACCCGGAATGTGATCGTGACCTCCAAAGGCGAGCACATCGGCCTGCTGGTCGACCGAATCGCCGAAGTGGTTGCCACCGAACGCGACCAGATCGAGCCGCCCCCCGCCAACGTCAGCGGCGTCGACGGACGGTTCTTCCGCGGCGTGTACAAATTGGAAGGGGAATTACTGGTCATCCTGGACGTCGAGACCGTGCTGGCCGGAAGCTACGCGACTGCATAGTGGGCAGGCAACGACAAACGAGACTTGAGATAATCCCAAAGTGTCCGAGGAGTCTTTGATGTTTAGCAACCTTAACCTCAGCAAGAAATTCACCCTGGCCTTCGGGATCCTCGTGGTCCTGTTCGTCACGGTCTGCTACGTGGCCTGGAGTGCCCTGCGGCAGGCATCGCATGGCTTCACCGCGTATCGCACGCATGCGAGGAATGCGAATGCCTGTGCCAGACTGGAAGCGGAGATGTTGAAGGCCCGCATCAATGTCAAGGAATTCCTCCTGAGCCACAGCGGACAAGACGCGGTGGAGTATCGGGAGTGCCTCGACTCAGTGCAGGAAATGGTGAAGACGGCGGCCAAAACGTTTGATGAGCCGGGGGAGGCCGCAAAGCTCGCCGACGTCGAGGCCAAGGTGAAGGAGTACCGGAAGGACTTCGAGCAGCTGGCCAAGGAGGTGCAGCGGCAGGACAAGCTATGGACCGACGTGCTTCACGTTGTCGGACCACGAGTCCAACAGAATCTGGGTTCGCTTGCGGGGGCGTTGACGGGAACCAACGATGCCAACGCAATCTCCGCGACCGTCGCGGCCATGCAGCAACTCGGCGCGACGAGGGCCTTGGTTATCAAATCCCTGCAGATGAACGACGAGACCCTTTTGGCCCTCGCCTCGCGGGATATGAAGGGACTCCAAGAGCATTTCAAGACGCTCGACGCGGCATTGAAGGCCCCACCGCATCGTGAGCTGGCTAACAAGATCCGCGAAGATCTGAAGAGCTATGGTGATGCGTTCGAGGAGTCCGCTCAGGCGGTTCTCACAAAGAACAAAATCCTCCACGAAGGGTTGGAGCGGATCGGCCCGGAAATCGCTAAGGGTATCGACGGGATTCACGATGGCATCATGTCCGTCCAGGACGAACTGGGACCGAAGTTGCAGGCCGCCAACCAGCGAGCCGTGATAGTCATGCTCGCCGTGGGATTCGGCGCGATGCTCTTTGCCGTGGTCGTCGCCGTGATTCTCACGCGCCTAATCACCAGGCCGGTACTGGCCACCGTGATCATGCTTAAGGATATTGCCCAGGGGGAGGGGGACCTGACCAAGCGACTGGAGGTTGGTAGCCACGACGAGATCGGGGAACTGGCCGAGTGGTTCAACTTGTTTGTGGAGAAGATCCAGCGGACCATCCGCCAGATGAGTGGCGACGCCACGACCCTGGCCGGGGCATCCGCGCAACTGTCGGCCACGGCGACCCAACTGGCCAGCGGGGCGGAGGAGACTACGAGCCAGTCGGCCAGTGTGGCGGCAGCAGCCGAGGAAATGTCGACCAGCATGAACAACATCGCCGCGGCCTCCGAAGAGATGTCAACGAACGTCAAGGTGGTCGCCTCGTCCGTCGAGCAGCTGACCGCCAGCATTAGCGAGGTCGCCCGTAGCGCCGAACAGGCCGCGAGTGTAGCCAGCAACGCCGCCCAATTGGCCGGCGTGAGCAACGAGAAGATTGGGCAATTGGGGACAGCTGCGGACCAAATCGGCAAGGTGATCGAGGTGATCCAGGACATCGCCGAGCAGACCAACCTTCTGGCTTTGAACGCCACGATCGAGGCGGCGCGGGCGGGCGAAGCCGGCAAAGGCTTCGCCGTCGTCGCCACCGAGGTCAAGGAATTGGCCAAGCAGACCGCTATCGCCACCGAAGATATCCGCCAGCGGATCGAGGGGATCCAGAGTACCACAGGCGATACCGTTAAGGCGATCGGTCAGATCAGCGAGGTGATCCATCGTGTCAATGAGGTGTCACGCACGATCGCCTCGGCGGTCGAGGAGCAGAGCATTACCACCAAGGAGATCGCTCAGAACATGGCTCAGACCTCTTCGGCGGCGATGCTGGTTTCGAAGGGAGTGACTGAGACAGCTTCCGCAAGCCAGGAGATCACCCGGAACCTGGTCGGCGTGGATCAAGCGGCCAAACAATCTGCCCAGGGGGCGGCCCAAACCCAAGTCGCCGGACGCGAACTGGCCGAGTTGGCCGGTCAACTCCAGACAATGGTGTCGCAGTTCAGGGTGTGAGCAACCGGCATGGAAAGGCTGCGGATGACGCGATATGGAGCAACCCTTGCGAGTACTCGTCGTCGATGACACGGTCACCTACCGTAAGCTCGCCCGCGACGTATTGGCGAGCTTGTCCGGCGTGGAAGTCGTCGGCACGGCGGCTAATGGGAAGATCGCCTTGGAGCGGGTCGAGCAGCACCATCCAGACCTCCTCTTGTTGGATCTTGAGATGCCGGAGGTCGACGGGCTGGAGGTCCTACGGCGGCTGAAGGTCGCCGGAGGCGATGTGGGCGCGATCATGCTCAGCGCGGTGACGGATACGAAGGCCACGATGAATGCCCTGGAGCTAGGAGCGTTTGACTTCATCGTGAAACCCGGTGGCAACTCGCTTGAGGAGAACGTGCAGCGCCTCCGCGGGGAACTGCGCAGCAAGCTGGATGCGTTCGCCCGGACGCGGAGTATCCGTCGAATCCTCCACGAGCCGGCCGAGACTTGTGCCCGTCGTCTCCCTGAACCGACTCCCCCAGCGTCTGATGCGGCGTTTGCTGGGGAGAGGCCTCACGCCACAATGACGGCGCCCGCCGTGGTGGCCTTGGGGATTTCCACCGGCGGGCCGCAGGCGCTTACGGAGATGCTTCCGAAGCTGCCCGCAAGTCTGCCGGTGCCCGTACTGATTGTACAGCACATGCCGCCCGTGTTCACCCGGTCGTTGGCCGAGGATCTCAACGGGCGCTGCGCCCTGCGAGTCTGTGAGGCCAGCGACGGCCAGGTCGTCGCGTCGGGAGACGTCTTGATTGCACCCGGCGGCAAGCAGATGCGAGTCGAGCGGGAAAACGGCACGGTGATCGTCCGGATCACCGACGATCCGCCGGAACTCAGCTGCAAACCCTCGGTGGACTACCTGTTCCGGTCCGTGGCCGACGTGTATGGCGGCAATGTGGTAGGAGTGATCATGATGGGGATGGGGAGCGACGGGGTACGAGGGTGCCGGATGCTGAAGCAGCGAGGCGCGGCCATCATCGCCCAAGACCAGGCCACATGCGTCGTGTTTGGGATGCCGCGGGGGTTAGTGGAGCAAGGGATCGCTGATGTCGTCGCACCGCTGGGCGACATTGCTGGGGAAATCGTGCGATTGGCCACAAGGAGGTGACGCGTGCGTGTGCGACCGGAGGAGATTCCTGCCGTTTCCCGGCTGGTCAGCGAACTGTGCGGCATTGTGCTGGACGAGTCGAAGGGATACTTGATCGAAAGCCGGTTGTCGAGCCTGGCCGAGGCGGCTCGCTGCGTGGACTTTACCGAGTTCTGTCGCAAGGTCCGATTCTCCAACGATCGGGTGCTGCAGAACCAGGTGATCGATGCTATCACCACGCAGGAGACCTTGTTCTTCCGTGACAGCTCTCCATTCGAAGCTCTCCAGCACAAGGTACTGCCCGAACTGATCGATGGCAAGTCCCGTTCGCTGTTCCCCAAACGGATCCGCATCTGGTCTGCGGCGTGCAGCACGGGACAGGAACCGTACAGCATCGCTATGGTGCTGCGCGAACTGATTCCGGCGATCCTCACGTGGGACGTAAGCATTCTGGCAACCGATATTTCGGATGCGGCCATTCAGCACGCCAGCAGGGGACGCTACGGTAAGTACGAGATCCAGCGGGGGATGAAACCTAATCTGTTGGCGAAGTACTTTCACGACGAAGGCGAGCGATGGCGGGTGCGGGATGAACTCCGCTCGCTCGTGGCCTTCGAGCGTCGCAACCTGCTAGAACCGTTCGACACGGTCGGGCCGTTCGATGTGATCTTCTGCCGCAATGTGGCGATCTACTTTGATCCGGCCACGCGCCGCAGCTTGTTTCTCCGCTTGGCTGACCGTCTGACCGCGGAGGGAACGTTATTCGTGGGCGCCTCCGAGTCGCTTTCCGAACTAGGGTCGCAGTTCATCCCGATGCACCATTGCCGAACCGTCTACTATCAACCGAAGAAGCGGGCCACGATGGCATTGACATAAGAGAAGGCCTGGGGCCGGAGACGCGTATGAACCGATCAGACAGCAACCGAATTCTTCTCGTCGGCGATGAGCCCGCGTCGCATTCGCAGTTTCGCCGAATCCTTCTGGGCCAGGGGAGCGACTGCGACGACGTCGTGTCGGGGGCATCCGAACAGATTGGCTGGGGGAATGCGTTGCAGATCGACGCGGCTTCCCGTGGCGAGGATGGCTGGGAGTGCGTGCGCCAGGCGTTGGCGGAGTATCGGCCCTACACGTTGGCGGTCGTCGATCTTCACATGCCACGAGGATGGGATGGGATCGAGACGATCCGCCGAATCCGCGACATCGATCCCGAACTGCTGATTCTCTTGTGCCTCGACAACCGCGAGGAGGCCAGTGAGTCGGTCTCGCAACAACTCGGTGGGCCGGAATGGGGATTCTTCATTGCGAAGCCGTTCGTCCCGGCTCACCTCCGGCAACTGGTCGACTGGCAGACACAACACCTGAAGCTTCGCGAGGAACTCCATCAGACCACGCTTCAGTTGGAGAGCGCCGAACAGACCATTCGGCGTTTGCACGAAGAGGTCGAACAGGCCGGAAGCCTACGCGATCGGGCCGTGAGTGATCGACAGTACGGCCTGCGAGCTACGATGCACGCGGTTCTCGGCATTTCCGAGGTGCTGATGAAAGAGCCGCTCTGTTCAGGCCAGTTGCAGCGACTCGAATGCATTCATGGTGCCGGCGAGTCCCTGTTGCGTCTAGTCGAGGAATTTGTCGACGCCGGCAGTCGTTGTTCTGCATGCGGAGCTTGTCATCCCGCGGACACCGCGCGAACCGATGAGCAGCGATTGCTGGAGGGGGTGAAAACGTTGCGAGGGGAAGTGCACGGACGGCCAGTGGCGACGGGTGGAGCAGTGCCCGGGGGACCTCCCACTCGGGAAGACACTCGGCCACCGGCACGCTACCTGATCGTAGACGATGAGGAGATCTGCCGGGAGCTATTAACGGAAATGCTTCGGCCCTGGGGGAAGTGTGACGTGGCCCGGGACGGCGAGGAGGCCATCGAAACCTTCCGTCGGGCGAGGGACGAGGGGCATTCGTATGACCTCGTCTGCCTGGACATCATGATGCCGGGACTCAATGGACATGAAGTCCTGGAGCGGATTCGAGCCCAGGAAACCGAAGAGGGGCTGTATGGACCAGAGCGAACCCGAGTGATCATGACGACCGCCCTGGCTGACAGTAAACACCTTCTGCAGGCATTCCGAAATGGATGCGAAGCGTACGTAGTCAAGCCGTTTACCCAAAACGACATACTCACCGCGATCCGCCGTTTTGGGCTGGCGGCCGTTCCGTGTGAGAAAGGAAGCAGAAGGTGAGCAGGGAATCAAGCATGGTAGAATCTCCGATTCATGGGAGGCCCGTCCAGGGACCTGAGTTGCTGACGGAGTCGCAACAGGGTTGGGAATATAGCGAGGGACGCGATGCGTTGAAATCGGAGAGTCATACGGAGGAGGTCTGTCAATGCCTGATGGACAACCTCTCGCTGGCGATCACGCAAATCGATACCCAGCATCGCATTATTACTACCAATGGCGCACGCAGCGGGCGCTCGGCGCGTGGGGCGGAGAGACTGATCGGCTCGCACTGCTATCGAGAGTTCGAAAAGCGGGACTCCCCATGCCCCGACTGCCCCGCCATGCGTGTGATCGAGACGGGCTGTCCGGTGACGGTGGAGAGTCGGCGCACGCGTCCGGATGGTCGCCGCTTTGACGCCCGGATCTGCAGCTACCCGCTCTTCGCTGACGACGGCGCCGTCGCCGGCGTGCTGGAGGTCCTGGAGGATATCAGCGATCGCAAGCAGGCCGAGCAGGCGGTCCGCGTCAGTGAGGCCAAATTGCTCAGGATCAGCGATGCTGCCCTGGACGCCGTCATCATGGCCGATGCTACGGGGCGGATCGCCCATTGGAACCCCGCAGCCGAACGTATGTTCGGATATCGACGCGACGAAGTCCTGGGACGCAACGTCCACGATATGCTGGCTCCGCCACGTTACCGAAAGGAGGCTGCTCGGGCCCTGATGGAGTTTGTGCAAGTGGGCGCTGGGCAAGCTATCGGCAAGCTCCAGGAACTAGAAGGCCTGCGCAAAGATGGTTCCGAGTTCCCCGTGGAACTGTCGCTTTCGACGCTCCAACTCGACGGCCAGCACTGGGTCGTGGCGATCGTCCGTGATATCACCGAACGGAAGCTGGCGGAACGCGAGTTGCAGGAGCATGCCGTCGCCCTCGAATCGGCCAATGAAGCCCTGCGGGAGCTTTGCGAGGCAGCCGAATCGGCGAGCCGTGCCAAGAGCCAATTCCTGGCCAACATGTCCCACGAGTTGCGCACCCCTCTGCACGGCATCCTGAGCTTCAGTGCTTTTGGCATCAAGAAGGGCGAGACTGCTGATCGGACCGATCTGCTCCGCTATTTCCACCGCATTGAAGACAGTGGCCAGATCCTGTTAGCGCTAGTCAACGACCTGCTTGACTTAGCCAAACTGGAGGCTGGCAAGATGCAGTTTGACTTCAAACCCGTCCACCTGAACATGTTGGTCGCGGCAGTGGCCGACGAATTCAGTTCGATGCTGGACCAGCGAGGGATATCCCTGCAATTCGCGGAGCCCGCCGAACCGGAGCCGGTGGTCGCCGATTCGGACAAGATTATGCAGGTCTTGCGCAATGTGCTCAGCAATGCCGTCAAGTTCTCTCCAGACAGCTCGACTATTGACATTACCATGCGGCGCAAAAGCGAGAGGGTCGCCGTCACGGTCAGCGATCAAGGGGTCGGGATTCCTGAGGACGAGTTGGAGGCGGTCTTCGACGAGTTCATTCAGTCCAGCAAGACGCGGACCGGGGCCGGCGGGACGGGCCTGGGACTGTCGATCTGTCGCCAGATCATCACCGCGCACAAGGGACGGATCTGGGCGGAGATCCGAGCCGGAGGGGGCACGCATATCACCTTCGAGATCCCTTGCGACCCGCTCGCGGCATCTTCCGGCCGCCGCTGACCGGGACCGCCTTCCATCGGCCCGGTCCGGCATGCCACTCAGGGTTTCGACTCGAACGAGAGGTGCGAGCGACCTTCGGCCGCCCTGTCGACCGTGAGCGTGCCGACGATTCGTTGGGCTTCTCCGAGCACTGTCGGCCGGGTCTTGGTCTCAGGGGCGTAGAGTCCGACACGTACTGGATAGGTTCCCCGCATCGTGGGCAAGATCGGCACTCGCAATGGTCCAACAAGCTGTTTGCTTCCCCGGAGCCACTCTGTGGTGGGTGGGCTGGGCCATTGTGTGGCACGGGTGACAATCGCTTGCCCGTTCGGACTCACCGCATGGACGAACGTCCAATACTTCCGCGGCTCCGGAAAGGCCTGTCCCACGTTCCACTCGATCATGAATTCTGCCAGAGGGGCGCCGTTATCGTCCACGGTGGATTCGAACGAGGCGATCCGCGGCCGGATCATCTCCTCCGGACGGGGCATGCGCGTTCGCGCGTCGGCCACGTGGCGCTCGACCACGTCGGCATAGGGGTAACCCGTGTCGTGGAGCCATCCGACCAGCCGCTGTTTCATGTCACGCAACACGTCAGCACAAGCCGGATCGCTCGCGCGATTGACGACTTCCAAGGGATGCTCACGGCGGTTGTAGAGTTCGACCATCGCTTGCGACTGACGGCCATCGCTTGCGACCAGTTTCCACTCTCGCGTGGCGAGCATGTGCGTATTCTTCATCACCGTGACCACCTGGTCGCGGAACTCCTTGGCCTTGCCTTCCAGAAGCGGCTGGAAACTACGCCCGTCGACCTGTGGCGGAGCGGTGAGCCCGCAGAGGTCCAGCAAGGTTGGCAGGAGGTCGATGCTTTGCACGAGGGCATCGCAGGTCGTGTCGCTCTGGACCATGCCGGGATAGCGCACGAGAAACGGCACTCGCATCAACTCGTCGTAGCCGGAGCCAAGCTTGAACACGAAACCGTGGGCGCCGATCATATCGCCGTGGTCACTTGTGAAAATGACGACCGTGTCATCGGCGATCCCTTCGTCGTCGAGAGCCTTCAGCACGCGGCCGACCTGCTGGTCGATGTAGGAACAATAGCCCCAATAGCGAGCGATGTAGTCGCGAAACTGGGCCTCGGTCCACTCACCGGCCTTGCGACATCGCGAGTCGTTCTGTTGCGACCCGGGCTTGCCGGAAAGATCGTCCTGATGATTGGCTGGGAGCGGAACGTCCTTCGGGTTGTACATCGTGTCCCACGGTTTGGGTGGCGCCACGGGGAGGTGAGGCCCAAAGACGCTCAATACGAGGCAGAACGGCTTGCTCCGGTCTCGCTCGGTGCGGATGAATCTCTCGGCTTCGCCGGTCAGGAACGCCACCTCGTGGTGTTCGGGGGGAATTTGCGAGTAGATGTGCGTTCCTTCGGGACCGCTTGGGGCCATGTTGTGGTTGCCAATCCGCCGGTTGCCGGCGACGAAGTTGCCCAGCCCGACGCGGCCCAGGTAGGCGTGGTAATGCGACCAGGCGCCGACCCATTTGTCGAGGAAGCCGCCCTGCGGCTGATCCTCGCCACCACGCCAGGCGCCTTGCTTGTCGTAGACGAAATCGTCGGGGCCATCCACGCGGCGGTAGGACCACTTGTCCTTGTCGCCTCGCACGTACATTTCTCCACCCAAGTGCCACTTCCCGACAAAGGCAGCCTGATAGCCGGACTGGCGCGTGATGCTTCCGAGCGTGGGGATGTCGTCACGCAGCACAATGTCGTTGATCACCACACCGTGATGGTGCGACCACTGCCCGGTCCAGTAGCATGCCCGTGAGGGGCTGCAGGCGAATGCGGCGATGTGGAATTGATTGAAGCGCATGCCCTTCCGGGCGAGGCGATCAAGGTTGGGGGTCTTGATGAACCGATTGCCGTAGGCGCCAATTGTCGAGATCGGCTGCTGATCGGTCATGATGACTAGGATGTTCGGTCGCTTGGGCCTTGCTGCGGTCTTCTCCTGTGCGTCCAGCGGAGGGGCCGCAAGCAGCAAGGCATACAGTGAGAGACAGACGACTGCTTGTCTCATGGCCAATCTCTGTGGCTTGGGATCCGTCAGGAAACGTCGGGATATCAAGCGATCAAAAGTGCTGGAGCAACTTGAGCATCTTCCGGTCGAGCTTGTGGCCGTGGAACTCCTCGTACTCAACATCGCTGCGCCCGCTGTCCAAAATGCCGAAGGAGCCGCGGAAGTTCCAAAGCGACCAGCCCCAGCCGGCCTCCTGCCAGTTCTTCAGGCAGTCTTCCATCCAGGCGAGCACCACCGGGTGCGGCGTCCGGTTATGGCAGCCAAATTCGCCCACGATCACCCCGATTCCCTTGGACTCCGCCTCTTTCCAGGGGGCGATCGTGGTGTTCCAGAGCCACTGACGATCTTCGGCGGCTTCTCCGGCGAACGGGTTTCCGCCCACGCCGGGCCGGTAGCTGACTTGCGCGGGACGCCGGTCCCAGCCGTTGCGCAGGGTGAGCTTGTCCTCTGGGGCGGCGGGACGTTTCAAGCCGATCTCGCTCAGTTGCAGCCAGTCGCCGCCGGTCAGCGCCAGTTCGACCCGCCGGGTACCGGCAGGGATCCGCGCCTCGTAGTCGCGGTCGTAGGTGTTCTGGTAGATTTTCCACTGATCGCGATACTCGGCCTTCTTCCATTCCCCGTCACCAGGGCCACATACGAACCGCTTTTCCCAGACGGTCTTGCCGTCGGCCTTCGCCACCAGCGTCGCCTGAGTCGAGACGGTCATCACGTGAACCCGGAGAGTTGTGTCCTGGTCAAAGGGGCCTTGGATAACCAGCGGCTGTTTGGCTTCGACGCTCATGCCTCCCTTTTGCGGGGCGAACAGGGTGCCATCGGCCATCAGTCGCGGCCACGTGGGGACAGGGAACTTATCCGCGCCGGCCATCCAACTGGCCTTATAGTGGGTTACGTCTCCCGGCGTGTAGCCACGCGTGGCCTGCGCGATGCCGAGGGCGGCCAGTTCGACCAGTGGCTTCTGGCCCCATTGGAGGCCATCGGAAATGATCAGCCGATTGGGATCCTCGTCGCGGATCGCGGCGACGATCTTTTTGACGACGTCGATGTACGCCTCCGGTTCGATGTGGGCCGGTTCGTTGAACAGGTTGAAGCTCAGCCGTTCATTGGGGATTCCCCGATAACGTCGGGCGAAAGTTGCCCAATGCATCCCGCAAACTCGCTGCGCCTCGGGATCGGTCCAGAGGCTCTTCGTCTCCGGCGGCTTGGCCACCGTGTAGCCGGGAGCGCGATGGAAGTTGATACAGACATGGATCCCGTATTTCTCTCCCCAGGCCACGGCCTGATCGATGTCCTGGAGCTGCTTTTCGTTGAACTTCGTCCAATCATTGCCCTGGATCCAGACACGATAGTCCATCGGAAGACGCACGAAGTTGAAGCCCAACTCGTGGATCAGCCGAAAGTCCTCTTCCTGAAATGGCCCGTTGTCCCCGCGTCGATAGAACTTTTCGAGGAGGTTGAATCCCCGCCAGCGTGGTAGGTGTCGGGCATCGGCCTTGGGGAGCGAGTTCGCGGGCTCGGCCGAAAATGCCGGTTCCTTGCCTGAAAAGGTGACCGTCAGGACCGTGAGAACAAGACTGAAGAGGATTCGGCTCATGGGAGACAACTTCTCGGGGAATTGAGATTCGACCGCGTCCAGGATCAGCAAGACAGCATAACCTGAGCGGCGACCCGAGGCAAATACTACGCATGCGGCTCGCGGCGGTACTGTCCGGGCGTCAGACCGGTGGCCTTTTTGAAGAGCACGCACATCGATTCCACGTAGCGAAAGCCGGCCAACTGGGCGATCTTCGACAACGGGTAATTGGTCATCGTCAGCAACTGTTTCACGTGTCCCAACTGGACCCTTGCGATTTCGTCCCTGGGCGACCGGCCAAGCAGGGCGGCAAAGCGGCGTTCCAACGTGCGGCGCGACAGCGGCACATGCTCCAGCAGGTCGTCGACATCAATCCCGTCGCTGGCATGCTGGCGGATGTAATGCAGGGCGGCCGCGACGTCCGTATCGGCCACGGCCACGAGGTCCGTCGATTGCCGGGCGACCACGCCTCGCGGCTCGACGATCGTCTTGTCCGCGGGCGGGGCCTCGCCCAGCATCAGTCGGTCGAGCAATGCGGCAGCCTGATAGCCGACCTCCTCGGGGTTCTGCTCGATGCTTGAAAGCGGCGGTTGCGACAACTCGCAGATGACTTCATCGTTATCCACGCCGATCACTGCCACCTCCTCCGGGACGGCCAGATTGCCGTCACTGCAGGCCATGAGGATCTGATGGGCGCGGAGATCATTGCAGGCCATGAGGCCCACCGGCTTGGGCAGCGACTGGAGCCACCTCGCGACCGCCTCTTCGCACAACAATTCGTAGTCTTCGCTGGCCGCGATCAACGTCCGACGATGCCGTCGCGGCGGGGCGTAGACGTTCACCTCATGCCCGAAATCCGCCAGATGCTGGACGAAATGGGTACCGCGGTCGTCCGAGGAAAACACCCCGGGCAGACCGCAGTAGGCGAAGTGCCGCAGACCGCGTTCGAGCAGGTGTTCGGCCGCCTGATGGGCGATCGCCCGGTTGTCGGTGATCACGGCAGGAATCGGGCCGCTGTCCTCATGCTCAAACAAATCGACGACGGGGAGCCCGAGTTGCTTGACTTGCAAGGCCAATTTGCGGTTTTCGATCCGGGCGATGATCCCGTCGCCCTGCCAGGTTCGCAGCCACGAGGGGGCCGTATCCGACAGCTTTCGTTCGCTGTGATAGACCTTCCATCGTCCATGGGTCTGGACGTATTTGCCAATGCCCCGCAGGACCCCGCGACCGAAATTGCGGGACCATTCCACCAACAAGGCAACCTTCCGAATGCGGTGCCGAACGTGAGGCATGACGCGGACCGTCGAATCGGGGCCAGGGAATGCAGAAAACCGATCGCAACTCCGGTGCTCGGAGCCACAACCATGTGGAGGAGCCTCGATTATACGACGGGCAACCGGCAGTGTCACCACCGGCCCGGTCGCGGGTGGCGTAGGACCCGTCCAGAAATAACTTGGAGAATTGACCTACCAATGAAGCAACTGCCGTGGGAAAACGCCGGAAGTCTACACCGGGTGCAGCGGCAGTTGCTTCATTGATGGACGATGGATTCTCCGAAAAACGGACGAAGAAACGCATGAGATCTCCTCCGTAGAAAGAGAGAATCCGCCGTTGGTCATGGATCGCCCAGCGTCGAAGGCTCGGCGGATTCTCTCTTTCTAGTAGGTCAATTCTCCCAGTTATTTCTGGACGGGTCCGTAACCTCCTAATCCATTTGACGCACTTCGCCTTGAAACGTCGGACCGGTGACGCAAAATCTTAAGCGTTTTGACGCACGCGGCCATTGATGCGACCTCGGCCCACGTCTAGACTGGACGCTTGTACGGTGGCTTGGCCACCCATAGTAGGGCGACAGGTGATGTGAAGTGCAGGAGCCCACGGGGCACTCCAGCCTGGAGCGGTTCCAGGCTGAGGCAATTCAGCAATCCATGTTCGTAAGCAGGGAAAAAGGCAGCCATGAACCGAGAATCCCAACCATCGCATGCGGAATCGAACCAGTCCTCACGCCGCGAGTTTCTGGAATGGACCGGGAAGGTGGCTGCGGGCACCGCGCTGGCTGGCGTGGCGATTCCGCACGTCCACGCCGCCGAAGACAATACGATCCGTCTGGCCCTGATCGGCTGCGGTGGCCGGGGAAGCGGAGCTGCCGCCAACGCCTTCGACGCCCCCGGTGGGCCAGTCAAGCTGACCGTCATGGCCGACATCTTCGAAAAACGGTTGGAGACCGCCCATCGGAATCTGAGCAAGCTCTACCCTGACAAGGTCGAGGTTCCCCAGGACCGGCGGTTCATCGGGTTCGACGCTTACAAGAAGGCGATCGACTGCTTGCGTCCCGGCGATGTCGCCATGCTGACTGGCTATGCGGGCTTCCGCCCGGCACAGCTTGAGTATGCCGTGCAAAAGGGCGTCAATGTCTTTATGGAAAAATCGTTCGCCTCGGATCCACCCGGCGCGCGACGCGTGATCAAGGCGGGCGAAGAGGCCGAAAAGAAGAACCTCAAGATCGCCGCCGGCCTGATGTGCCGCCACTCGAAAAACCGCCAGGAGCTGATCCGGCGGATTCGCGAAGGCGAAATGGGCCAAATTCAACTGATCCGTGCTTACCGTATGGAACCGGTCGGACCGATGGGGCCGAAGCCGGCCTCGGAAAAGGACCTCTTCTGGCAAATCCGCAACTTCGTGCGGTTCTACTGGGTCTCCGGCGGGCTGTGGGCCGAGATGGACATCCACCAGTTCGACGAGATCTGCTGGATCAAGGATGCCTATCCGGTCACCGCCCACGGCGTCGGCGGGCGGGCTGCCAACAATACCGACTGCGGTCAGAACCTCGACAGCTTTTCCGTCGAGTGGACCTTCGCCGACGGGACCAAGGCCTATGACGTTGTGCGTTACATCCCCAAGTGCCACAACGAATTCGACACCTTTATCCATGGCACCAAGTGTGCCGCGCAGTTCTCCGGCGCGATCCATGCCGCCACGGTGCATACCTATAAGGATCAACGCTGCAGCCCGGACAACATCGCCTGGAAGGCCCCCAAAGAGGAGATTACGCCCTGGCAGGCCGAGTGGAACGTGCTCCTGGACGCCATCCGCAACGACCGTCCGCACAATGAAGCGAAGCGTGCTGCGATGTCGAACGTGGCCGACATGATGGGCCGCGCCGCCATGCACATGGGGAAGATCATCACTTGGGACGAGATGATGGCCTCCAACTTCCAGTGGTGCCCGAATATCGACAACCTCACCGAGGACTCCGCTCCGCCGGTCCAGGCCGACGCCCAGGGCCGTTACCCGGTGCCGGTCCCCGGCCAGTGGACCGAGATTTGACGGGCCCCCAATGCGTCGGCACGTTCCGAGTGCCGGCAGGCTCCCTGCGCCGTCTGTCGAGCGGGCGGCGCAGGGAGCGTACGTGCTACTCAAACCGCCATTCGCCGTATGTTACTGCATGTCTTCCAGGCAAGTGGTATCTTCAGAGGATTGGGTCCTTGCAGGGCTTCAGCATTACCGAGAAGGCTCGTTCTCATGAATAGAGTTGTAGCATACCTCTTTCTTGCAGGTGTCCTGCTTACCGGTGAAATCTGGACGGAAGACGCCCGCCAGGCTTTGGCGTGGTCCGATTCCTCCCCTTTGACAAAACGGAACGTCGTCGTTTCGCTAGAGAGGGGGGGCTTTGTCCGGGTCGACGTGCTGGGCGAGCGGCTCTTTCGGATCCGCCACTGCCAAACCAAGCAATGGACCGAATCCGGCCTGAACCGTTATGGCGTCTTCACCCGTGACTTTCCGGAGGTCGCGTTCGAACAGACGGAAGCCAACGGGGCTTCAACCCTCCTCACCAAACAGGCCGGGCTCACGATCAGCCGAAAAGACGGGGCAATCACGCTGGCGGCTGCTGACGGAAGGCCCTTGACCCAGCAGATCGCCCCGGTCTACGAAGCCAATGGCGGCTATGATCTCCGTTTTGCGTTGGATAAAGCCGAACGGCTCTATGGTTTGGGCGACGTCAGCCGCGAGAACACCATGCGCCGGGGGGGCGTCTACGAATTCTGGGTACGCAATGTCAAGGCCTACATTCCGATCCCCGTGGTGTTGAGCAACCGGGGGTGGGGCTTGCTGATAAACACCACCTGGCGAAACACCATCGACGTGGGCAAGAGCGATCCGGACCGGATCATCTGCACGGCTCCTCGGAGCGATCTTGACTATTATCTGTTCTGCGGTCCGAATTATCGGAGCCTGCTGGACACATACACCTCGTTGAGCGGCCGTCCTGCGCTGTTGCCGATCTGGGGGTATGCGTTCACCTACGTCTGCAACGAGAACATTGACGCGTTCAATATGATCAATGAGGCCCTCACCTTCCGCCGTGAGGGCATGCCATGCGATGTCATCGGTTTGGAGCCTGGCTGGATGTCCAAGAACTATGACGGCTCGACCGCCAAGGACTGGCATCCGCAGCGGTTTCCGATCCCCAAATGGGCGCCCAAAGGACCGCACACCTTCCTCGGCGCGCTGGATCGCAAAGGGTTCAAGCTCAGCTTGTGGCTCTGTTGCGACTATGACTTGGCGGTCTGCGAGGAGCAGCAACTCGCCGGCCTGAACCCGACTCCGGCCGTGGCCACAAAGGGCACCGCACCTGAAGGCGATCCTGATGACTTCGAGAAGGACGAGCATCTCAACAAGCCAACTGGCGTGAAAAAGAAGGACGTCGCAAAGCAAGGCATGCCACAGGCGCCGGAGCCCTGGTTTGAGCATCTCAAGAAGTTCGTCGATCAGGGAGTCTCGGCGTTCAAACTGGACGGCGCCTATCAGGTCATCGAGCATCCCGGACGGAAATGGGGCAACGGCATGACCGACGAGGAAATGCACAATCTCTATCCGGTGATTTATGCCAAACAGATGGCTACGGGGTTCGAAAAGCACACGAAGCGGCGTTCCATGGTCTACTCCGCCGGGGGCTATGCGGGCGTCCAGCAGTTTGTCGCCAGTTGGGCCGGCGACACCGGAGGTGGTCCCAAACCCTTGGCCTCCATGTTGAACCTCGGCTTCTCCGGGCATTCCAACCACTCCTGCGACATGGATGTCTTCAACATCGAAGGCATTCATTTCGGATTCTTGCAGACTTGGGCTCAACAGAACAACTGGGCCTATTGGCGTCAGCCCTGGCTCCTGGAAGATGCCCAAATCGCCGCTTTTCGCAAGTATGGGCAACTCCGCTATCAACTGCTCCCTTATCTATACTCGACGGCTGCCGAGGCCGCGTTGACCGGGTATCCCGTCATGCGGGCGATGTCCATGGTCTACCCGGATGACCCGGCCTGGGACACCAGTCTCGGGCAGTACATGCTGGGCGACTCCCTCCTCGTCTCCGCTTTCTCCAAAGAAGTCCGCCTGCCGGAGGGCACCTGGATCGACTTCTGGAGCGGGAAACAGATGAGCGGGCCGGCGACGCAGCCCGTCGAGATCACCGCCACGCGAGGTGGCTCGCTGTTAGTCAGGAGTGGCGCGATCATCCCCACATGGCCGGCTTGCCAGCACGTGGAAAAAGGCTGGGCACCCGAGGTCGGATTGCTGGTCTATCCAGCAGGACACAGCACGTTCACGCTGTACGAAGATGACGGCGAAAGCCTCGGCTACCGCAAAGGGGAATTCGCCCAGACTCGCCTCACCTGCGAGACGGCCGGCAAGACCGTCAAGCTGACCATCGGCGGCCGGGAAGGCCGCTATGCGGGCATGCCTGCGACTCGCGAGTTCACGGCGACCATCCATCTGCCGGCTCGTCCACAGACCGTCACGCTGGACGGCGCTGCCGTGACCGACTATCAGTGGGACGACGCGATCTCTGCTGCCACGATCAAGATTCCTGCATGCGGCAAGGCACCGAGGACGTTGACGCTCAACTGAGGAGGGCTGTCGTAGAGCAAGGCAAGCAGAAGCGATGGCCCCGGTCGGCCCGGGCGATATGCGGGTTATGAAAACCTGGATGAATGGAAAGGGAAAACAGGCGGGGACACCAATGCGCGGCTTACACATCGGTTTGTTTGGGCTGGCCATCTCACTAGTCTCCCAATGGTCGGTCGCTGCACCCGCTCCTGGGCTGCTAGGCCATTGGAAGTGCGAGCAAGGCCAGGGTGACACGGTCGAGGATACTTCCGGCAATGGCAATACGGGGGAGCTTGTCGGCGCGGAATGGGCCAAAGGTGCGTTCGGCACGGCTCTGCACTTGACCGGGAAAGACTCCTACGTCACGGTTCCGCAACTCGGTGGACTCGACGGCTCGAACGAACTCACGGTCGAGGCATGGGTTCTGTGGGAGGTCGGCGGACGCTACCCGAATATCGTCACCGGGGGGCAGTGGAGCCCGGGTGGATTCCTTATCTTTGTGGCGGATAACGGCTGTTCGTTCCGGATGGGACGGCCCGGTCCTCGCGCGGGAGAGCCGGATCACAAGTGGCAGGAGACATCCGCACCGCTGGTCAGCCGGTTCGAGACCGGCAAATGGTACCACCTGGTCGCCACGTTCAAACGGCCGGAGCTTACGACCTACGTGAACGGGCAGAAGATGGGCTCGGCCAGGTGGGACTATCCGGTCGGCTACAAAGGCGCCCTGGAGATCGGCCGGTGGGGCGGCCCGTCGTGCCACAAGGGGCTGA
>JBDKTH010000112.1:0-1959 GCA_039680305.1 Thermoguttaceae bacterium
CAGAACGATTTGCCTGATCGCTAAATTGTTCTGCCCCTGCCCCCTGCTGGCCGCGATTATAGCACGTCCACGAGCTCGTGTGCCACCGCTTGCCCTTCGGGTACGCATGGAAGACACACGGGTTACACCCTGCAAAGAGATCTGGGTAACATGTTGCTGAGAGCACGTCTCTGGAACGTTGCCACGGATCGGTCTCGTTCCGTTGGCTGACCGCCCGAGCGGCCCTCCAGGCAAACAGTGGCACACAACACACATCCCGGCGCGATCACGCGCCGATCAACCAGGGCAACGCCAACCGGGCAAAGGAGAGGACGAAGAAGAACCCGCACATGTCGGTCATCGTCGTCAGGATCGGGCCGGAGGCCAACGCGGGGTCCTGATTGAGCTTGCGCAACAGCAGCGGAATCACTCCGCCCAAACAGACCGCGACAATCGTGTTCAAGGCCAAGGCCGCGCCGACGACAAGCCCCAACGCGGGATTCCCTTTCCAGAGATAGGCCAGGGCGCCAAGCATCAGGCCCAGAACGAGTCCATTGAACACGCCGACGGTCGCTTCCTTCGAGAGCACTCGAAAGGCGTGCGACGGTTTGGCTAGCCCGAGCATCAATTCGCGCATGGTTACGGCCACCGCCTGATTGCCGGAACAGCCGCTCATGTCGGAGATGATCGGCAGAAAGACGGCCAGGCTGATCACGGCCGAGAGGATATCTTGATGATAGGCGATGATGCTGGCGGCGATGACGTTCAGAAAGACGTTCATCCCCAGCCACGACAACCGGCTCAGCGACCGTTGCCGGAAGGGCATACTGCGCAATTCCTCCCCGCCGACAATCCCCATGAACTTCAAGAATGCCCGATTGGAGCCCTCCTGAAAAGCCTTTTCCACGGCGGCCCGGCGGACCACGCCGATCATCCGATGTTGCTCGTCGACCGCCGGGATGCCGAACAACGGATGCCGGTCGAACACGCGTTTCAGCTCTTCGAGCCGCGCATCGCCGTGCACGTGGATCGGCTCGGCGATCATAATCAGCGCGATCGGCATCGAGCGGGGCGAGAGGAGCAAGTCGCGAAGCCTCAACACGCCCACCAAACGCTCTTCCGAAAGGACGTAGGCATACTGGACATCGTAGTGGGCATACTGCTCCGCCTTGTCCCGCAGATCATCCAGGACGTCCTCGACCCGGGCGTCTTGGGGATACGCCAGGTATTCTTCGATCATCAAGTCGCGAGCGGAGTCACGACCGCGACGCGTCTCTTCGATGGAGGACGAAGGGGCGGGGGCCGTCGGCTCCGCAGGCCGGGCGCTGGAGAAGAAACGAAAGTGACGCCTGCCCGCCGGCTTCGTGTTCGTGCCTGAGCGATGTCGTTGATGGAGGTGCAGGATGGGCATGATTGAATATCATCTTCCACAAAGGTGGCAACGGCGGATTCAGTCTTCTCCCCGAGATAATTCCCGCAGTTCGCCAACGGGCGTCGGGAACGGCTTTGCCCCGGCCGTGGTGAACGTCAATTCCCAGTGCCGTCTTCGCGTTCGCACGAGGATCGGCCGCGGGACCTTTTGGGCGGCGTCCAGACGCAGGCACTGGCCGGGGCTCCGGTCCAACCCCGCCAGGATCGGCCGGTCCATCGACCCCATCGCCGGCCGGAGGGCCAGGGAGCGGGTGGGGATGGGCACCGTCGCGACCCGCACGTGCGGCATGCGAGCCAACACGATCAGGGCCGCGCCGCGAGCGATCGAGGAGACCAAGAAGACGATTAGATACACCTGGCGATGCGTCCCGAGGGTCGCAAGGATCAGACCACCAAGGAGCGAGCCCAGGACAATCGCCGTGGCGTTGGCCAGGTTGAAGATCGTCAGGATGGCGATCCGTTTTTCCGCGGAAATCGTCTCGAAGAACAACAGAAGCATCGCGAGATCGAAGCCCGCCCAAACGGCGCCCGAGTAAATCTGAAGCACGA